>NZ_JBHGZU010000069.1:0-291 GCF_042610415.1 Pseudomonas sp. MD330_10 | reverse complement strand
CTGAAACCACATCGCCTGGAATGGCTATCAAAGGTGCGAGGGGGCTTGCCCCCGATAGCGGTGCATCAGCAAAAAAACAACAGGCTGACACTCCGCCATCAGGGGCAGGCCCCCTCCCACCTTTAGATCAGCTGCATACATTGACATCAGCGAGCAGGCTTGCCATGCGCTGGGTTGCGAAGCGGCCCTACACCCAGGCACCTCGGCGTGTCAGCTGAAACCACATCGCCTGGAATGGCTATCAAAGGTGCGAGGGGGCTTGCCCCCGATAGCGGTGCATCAGCAAAAAAA
>NZ_JBHGZU010000068.1:0-295 GCF_042610415.1 Pseudomonas sp. MD330_10 | reverse complement strand
TGGTGATGCCTCTGGCTTTCTGGACTAGCACTTCTCGCTCTCCGGGCTTGAAGATGTTGCTCAGCACGGTATCGGTGATGTACTGAGTCCGGTCAGACGTGAAGGTTTGCACAGGCCCCGGGGCCTTATCCCGTGCACGTCGTTTCTGCTGTGCCTCTTCTCCATCTGCCACCACTTCGCGAATCGACGGGCGGCTGTAGTTTCGCCTGACGCCAGGATTGGCTCGCTCAGTCAAGGGACCGGACCATTCTCCCTTCTGACCTGGTTTCTGGTCGCCCGTCAAATCAGTGCGCTT
>NZ_JBHGZU010000067.1:0-295 GCF_042610415.1 Pseudomonas sp. MD330_10 | reverse complement strand
ATCCAGCCTTCGTGGGAACCGTCGAAGGCGAACGACATAAAGTGCAGTTCGCAGTCGGTCGGGCCGGTTTCGTAGCGCTCGCCGGTGGCGATGATATGCGCCACCAACGGGCCGTGGGCCACCGCCACGCCTTTGGGCATGCCGGTGGAGCCGGAGGTGTAGATCACGTAGGCGAGGTTGTCGCCGTCCAGTGCGACGTTGGGGGCGGTGTCGCGGTGGTCGGACCAGAGCGGTGTGTGATCAATTGCAAGGACATGCAGGCCATCCGGGATCGGCAAGCGCGGCTGCACCGTCG
>NZ_JBHGZU010000066.1:0-299 GCF_042610415.1 Pseudomonas sp. MD330_10 | reverse complement strand
CGCCTGGGTGGCAAGCCGGCGCAGGCGGCCCATGTGGCCGTGGCCAAGGCTAGTGCGCGGTTCGAGCCGGTGACGGTGTGTGTGTCCGCCGGCCAATACGAAAACGCGCGGGCGCGTTTGGATGTACAGAATATTCGCGTGGTGGAAATGTCCAGCGATGACGCTTGGGTACGGGACACCGGCCCGACCTTCGTGATCAACAACAGCGGCGAAGTGCGAGGCGTCAATTGGGATTTCAACGCTTGGGGCGGTTTAGACGGCGGCCTCTACGCTCCGTGGAACCGTGACACACAGGTGGG
>NZ_JBHGZU010000065.1:0-301 GCF_042610415.1 Pseudomonas sp. MD330_10 | reverse complement strand
CAATCAGCGGTTTCACCGCATTCTCGGCCTTGGCGATGGCCGAGTTCAGCGAGAACTCCTTGGCATCGGCAAACATGCCAGGGTCGACTTCGGCATTGCCCAGGCCTTCGGCCTTGCTCAGCAGGTTCGACACACGCTTGTTCACGGCCGCCAGTGCGTCGGCTTCCGGCAACTTGCGGAACGACTGCACGGCTTGTACGCGCTGGTCGAAGTCCAGTGCCGAGCCCGGTTGCAGAGCGCGAACCGTCAGGTACACCGACACGTCCACGCCCTCGTCTTCGTAACGCGCACGCAGACGGTC
>NZ_JBHGZU010000064.1:0-301 GCF_042610415.1 Pseudomonas sp. MD330_10 | reverse complement strand
GACCCCCTCAGCGCACAGCAGAAAGCGCTTGAGGAGTTCGATGAGTATGTCGACACACTGCGCCGCCATGGCGTGGAAGTGCTAGTGGTACAGGACACGCCAGCACCCCATACCCCCGATTCTATCTTCCCCAATAACTGGTGGAGCAGCCACGCCGACGGCAGCCTGGTGCTGTACCCGATGGTAGGCCAGAACCGACGACTGGAGCGCGATAAAGGGGTGCTGCAGGTCCTGGAACAACGCTTTGCGATCACCAGCATCATCGACCTGAGCCACCTGGAACGAGTGAACATCTTCCTCG
>NZ_JBHGZU010000063.1:0-302 GCF_042610415.1 Pseudomonas sp. MD330_10 | reverse complement strand
AGCCACGGGAAACATCCTTTTCCGGAAAGACCAACATCACCATCCCTGCGCGGTAACCCTGGGGCATGGCAGAAGCTGGCAAGCTTTCTGGAAACGGATGTCATCCTACACGCAGAAATATCAGCAGTCTTTGTAGGCAAACGCCATAACTAACCGACCGACTTTATTCTCAGCGTTTACCCATGGAGCGCCGAGTGCCCGGCGGGGCCATGCGCGGGGTTTTGGTGTGGCCGTTCTTGGCGCCGTTCTTATACCTAGGCTGTGCGGCGTTCTTTGCTCCGGCGAGCTCACCCGGCTTGAAG
>NZ_JBHGZU010000062.1:0-306 GCF_042610415.1 Pseudomonas sp. MD330_10 | reverse complement strand
ATCATGGCCCTTACGGCCTGGGCTACACACGTGCTACAATGGTCGGTACAGAGGGTTGCCAAGCCTAGAGGTGGAGCTAATCCCATAAAACCGATCGTAGTCCGGATCGCAGTCTGCAACTCGACTGCGTGAAGTCGGAATCGATAGTAATCGCGAATCAGAATGTCGCGGTGAATACGTTCCCGGGCATTGTACACACCGCCCGTCACACCATGGGAGTGGGTTGCACAAGAAGTAGATAGTCTAACCTTCGGGGGGACGGTTACCACGGTGTGATTCATGACTGGGGTGAAGTCGTAACAAGGT
>NZ_JBHGZU010000061.1:0-306 GCF_042610415.1 Pseudomonas sp. MD330_10 | reverse complement strand
CAACAGCACATCGATATCCAGGGGCAACCCTTTTCGATCAGGCGCATAGCGACCGTTATCCGCATCAATCGACTTCAACCGGCGATCCAGCACCATCAACGGAAGGACGGTATACGCCGACACGACCAGGTTGAAGAACGGCCCGCTCTTGATACCGACCGGCTGGCTCTCGAACACTGCCGAACAGCGTACATCCACCAGATAGCCCGCCAGCGCATCCAGCCCCGCGCGCAAGTGGCGTTCGCGCTCTATATTGCTGCCATGGCCAAGGTAAATCTGAGTTAGCGACATCCGCGCTCGATCTCC
>NZ_JBHGZU010000060.1:0-312 GCF_042610415.1 Pseudomonas sp. MD330_10 | reverse complement strand
GTCCGTGACATGCCCATCGGGATCGATGCTACGGGTGATATCGCCCTGGTCATTGCGCTCGTATTTCCAGACCGCTTGACCTCGGCGCACCACGCGTACGAAACCGTGGTCATGCTCGTAGGTAGTGGGCTCATCTTCGCCGGGAAACAGCGCCACCAGCCGTCCGGCCTCGTCGTACTGATAGGCCGTCACCGCGCCCAGCGGGTCTTGCTCGACTGTCAGCCGGCCTTTTTCGTCGTAGGATTTGAAGTGCTGCGCGCCATCGGGATCGATGCGTTGCACCAATCGCGCACGGTCGTCGTGGACATAGAT
>NZ_JBHGZU010000005.1:398531-401860 GCF_042610415.1 Pseudomonas sp. MD330_10 | reverse complement strand
GCGACCGACGTGGATGGCCTGGCGGACGTGAAATCCTTCACCGTCGGCACGCCTACCAACGGCACCTTCTACACCGATGCGGCCATGACCAAACCGGTGACCGGTTCCATTGATGCGGTCAGCGGCGAAGCCACCGTTTACTTCAAACCGAACGAAAACTTCCACGGCACCGCAAACTTCACCTACACCGCCACCGACGGCGGTATTACTGACAACGGCAGCCCGCTGACGTCGACCCCAGCCAACGGCACCATCACTGTGACTGCGGTCAACGATGCGCCGGTGGCTGAAGCCACTAATGCGACCGGTTCCGAAGATCCGGCCCAGGGCATTGAAGTCAAACTGTCGGCTACTGATATCGATGGCGTGGAGAACGTGAAATCGTTCACCGTCGGCACGCCGACCAACGGCACCTTCTACACCGACGCGGCCATGACCAAACCGGTGACCGGTTCCATTGATGCGGTCGACGGCGAAGCGACGGTTTACTTCAAGCCGAACGAAAACTTCCACGGCACCGCGGACTTCACCTACACCGCCACCGACAGCGGCAACGCTGACGGCAGCAACCCGCTGACTTCTGCGCCAGCCAACGGCACCATCATTGTGACTGCGGTTAACGACGCGCCGGTGGCTGCGGACACTAAGGCGAGCGGTGCTGAAGACCCAAGCGAGGGTATCGCGGTCAAGCTGAGCGCGACCGACGTGGATGGCCTGGCGGACGTGAAATCCTTCACCGTCGGCACGCCTACCAACGGCACCTTCTACACCGATGCGGCCATGACCAAACCGGTGACCGGTTCCATTGATGCGGTCGACGGCGAAGCGACCGTTTACTTCAAACCGAACGAAAACTTCAACGGCACCGCAAACTTCACCTACACCGCCACCGACGGCGGTATTACTGACAACGGCAACCCGCTGACGTCGACCCCAGCCAACGGCACCATCACGGTGACTGCGGTTAATGACGCTCCTGTGCTGGGCAACGCTTCGACCAACGCATTCGGCGACACCTATATTGAAGGCAAGCCTGGCGGCTTCGTGGCGACGACCTTGACCATCAGCGACGTCGACAACAGTACACTGCAAAGCGCTAAAGTCACACTCGTCAACCATCTGGCAGACGATGTGCTGATCGCGGATGTCAGCAACACCAAAATTGCAGTCAGCTACGACAAAGCCACTGGCATCCTGACCCTGTCTGGTGAAGCCACGAAGGCGGAATACCAGGAAGTCCTGCGTTCGGTGCACTTCGCCAGCGAAAGCGAGAACCCGGACCCGGTCAATCGTACCCTGACCATCACCGTTAACGACGGTCAGTTGGATTCGGCACCCGTGACCTCCGTGGTACACGTGGTTCCGGTGAACGATCCGCCTGTGGTCAAGTTCGACAGCACCACGTTCACTGAGCAAAAAGACGCGGTCGCGCTGGTCGAGAACCTGACCATCAAAGACGTCGACAACACCACCTTCAGCAAAGTCGTGGTCACCGTCGACCATCTGGCTTCGGGTGATGTGCTTAGCAACACCGACGTGCTCAAGGCTCTGGCCGTTGCCGGCATCACCATCACCCAGAGCGGCAGCGCCGCTGACGGGAAAATCATCTACACCCTCACCAGCGACTCGGCGACCGGCAGCAGCGCCGCCGACTTCGTCAAGGTGGTTGAAGCCATCACCTTCCAGAGCCCGGGCGATAATCCTGTCGGCACTGATCGTACCGTCACCATCGACGTGACTGACGTCGGCGGCGGCAACCTGGATCGCGAACCGCCGCAAACCGGCAGCGCCACCGGCAAGGTCACTATCGACCTGTTCAACGACGCGCCGATTGCATCGGCCGACAACACCACCGCCGATGAAGACCATACGGTCAAGATCGTGCTGGATGGTAAGGACGTGGACGGTTCCATCTCCAGCTTTGTCATTACTACCTTGCCGGAGAACGGCAAGCTGTACAGCGACGCCACGCTGCAAACTGAACTCAAGATCGGCGACTCGGTGCCAGCGGGTGCCGACGGCAAGGCGGCGGTTTACTTCGCCCCGACCGGCGACTGGAGCGGCAAAACCGAGCTGACCTTTACTGCGGTCGACAACGGCGGTAAATCGAGCGCCGTAACCACAGCCGACATCACGATTGCGCCAGTTACCGACACCCCGCACTTGGGCCTGCTTGGCGGTGGCGTGGTGACCTCGATCAATTTCGACGGCGCCAATCTCAATGGTTCGTGGGGCGACGTCGCGGTAGGTAATGCTAACAACCCGGTCGTCAATGGCACCCCGAGCACTCCGTGGCTCACGGGGAATGCCGATGGCCAAGTCGAAATCGGCCAAAGCAGCATCTACGGCGTAGCGACCCCAGGCAACAGCCAGGTCATCGAGCTTGAGAAAAACGCCGGCGACGACTCCAGCCTGTACACCATCATCAAGGCGGAAGCCGGCACGGCGTACACCATCTCGGTCGACTACTCGCCACGTGCGGGTGCCGAGAACAATTCGGTGATCGACGTATTCTGGGGCGGCGTCAAAGTCGGCACCCTGGACACCACCACCGTTGGCATGAAGACTTATACCTTCGTCGTGCCGGTCACCGCTGACGGCGATGCCAAGCTCGAATTCAAAGCCCCTGCTGGCGAGACAAACAACTCGTTCGGCGGCGTGCTGGATAACATCAACGTCACCCAGGTGCTGAACACAGGCCTGGAAGACCATGCGATCAAGCTGTCGACCATCGACGCTTACGCCACCGACAAGGATGGCTCCGAGACGCTCAAGCTGGAAATCAGTGGCGTCCCGCTCAACGCGACCATCACCGATGGCACGCCGGGTCACACCTTCACAGCGACAGCTGGCAATCAAAGCGTCGATATCAGCGACTGGAATAAGGCCACCCTGGTCTTCACCCCGGCGGAAAACGCCAACGGCCTGGTGAACCTGATTGTCACTGCGACTGCGCAGGACGGCACCGCTGATCCGAAATCCGAGTCGATCACTCTGCCGATCAATGTGATTGCAGTGAATGATGCACCGGAAGCCATGGCCACTACCGCGACCGGTTCCGAAGATCAGGCCCAGGGCATTGAGGTCAAACTTTCGGCTACTGATATCGATGGCGTGGAGAACGTGAAATCGTTCACCGTCGGTACGTCGACCAACGGCACGTTCTACACCGACGCGACCATGACCAAGCCAGTGACGGGCGCTATTGATGCCACCAATGGCGAAGCCACGGTGTACTTCAAGCCAAATGCGAACTTCAACGGCACCGCGAACTTCACCTACACCGCGACCGACGGCGGCAACGCTGATGGCAGCAACCCGCTGACGTC
>NZ_JBHGZU010000005.1:175765-398431 GCF_042610415.1 Pseudomonas sp. MD330_10 | reverse complement strand
CCCGCCAACGGCATCATCACTGTGACTGCGGTCAATGATGCGCCGGTGGCTGAATCCACTAAGGCGACCGGTGCTGAAGACCCAAGCGTAGGTATCGCGGTCAAACTGTCCGCGACCGACGTAGACAGCCCGACGGACGTGAAATCGTTCACCGTTGGCACGCCTACCAATGGCACCTTCTACACCGACGCGGCGATGACCAAACCGGTGACCGGTTCCATTGATGCGGTCAACGGCGAAGCGACCGTTTACTTCAAGCCGAACGAAAACTTCAACGGCACCGCGAACTTCACCTACACCGCGACCGACGGCGGCAACGCTGATGGCAGCAACCCGCTGACGTCGGCTCCCGCCAACGGCATCATCACTGTGACTGCGGTCAACGATGCGCCGACTGCGAGCAATGGCCGGATAGAAAGCAACGAAGACACCCCAGTCGAGCTGAAGTGGTCGACGTTCGGGGTCAATGATGTGGATTCCACGGACCTGAAAGTCGTCTTCACCAGCCTGCCCAACGGTGCCATCGAGTACAAAGTCGACGGTGTTTGGGTCCAGCTCAACGCAGCTGATCTGAAAACCGATACGTCGCCGGGCAAGGCCTTCAGCCAGGCCGACTTCGACAATCACAATGTGCGTTACAGCCCAGCGGCCAACGAGTCGGGCGATGACAGCTTCAAAAACGCCGGCATCGGTAACAAGCATGATGATTACACCGAGCTGAAGTTCCAGGCTACCGACGGCCAGCTCAACAGCGACACTCAAACCATCACCGTGGATATCCACCCAGTGACGGACGTTCCTGTCGTGACCGTCGGCTCGTTCGGTGACGTACCAACCGGCTTGACCATTCAAACCTGGACCGGCGGCAACCTGCCTGGTGCATTGGGTACGAACGGTAATGGTGTTGTTCAGTCCAGCGATTTGATCCGGGTCATCAACGCCCAAACCCCTGGCAGCGCAGCCTCCACCGGTGTGACCGCCAACGTGAGCAACGGTAATGTGGTGGAGCACACCGCGACCAAAGTCTCCGGCCTGGTTTACCTGGAAGCCGGCAAGAGCTACAGCTTCACCGGCAGCGCCGATGACAGCCTGGCGGTTACCGTCGGCGGCAAGTTGGTGTCGACCGAGACCTGGAGCCAGGGCAGCGGGATTAACGCAGCCCCCTTTACGCCGCCAGAGTCGGGTTATTACACCCTCGACATCTATCACTACAACCAGGCCGGCCCGGGCAACTACGACGTCAATGTCTCGATCAACAGCGGCCCGTCGATGGCGTTGGGTAGCAGCGGCGTGCAGACCTATACCAGCCTGGACGCGTTGAAAGCCGCCGGGGCGGTCTTTGACGATGCTCACGTGGTCAACGGAGAAGGCTATTACACCGGCTACGTTTACAACCACGGCCTGGAAGACAGTGCGATCAAGATCAGCCCGATCACGACCACGTTTGTCGACAATGACCAGTCGGAATTGCACAAGATAGAAATCAGCGGCCTGCCTGAAGGCGCTGTCATTACCGACGGCGCCTCGGGCCACAGCTATACCTCGACGGGTGCGACCACCCAGTACGATGTCAGCAATTGGAACCTGGCTACCTTGACCGTCACTCCGGCCAAGAATGCGACGGCCAATTTCGATCTGACTGTGAAGGCAACAGCCATGGAGTCGAGCACGCAGATTGAAATGGTCACGATTGGCAAGGTGAGCGTTGTGGTCACTGCGGTCAACGATGCGCCAGTGGCGATCGTCACCACTGCGACCGGTGCTGAAGACCCAAGTGTCGGGATCGCGGTCAAGCTGTCCGCCACCGATGTCGATGGTTTGGCCAACGTCAAGTCGTTCAACGTCGGCACGTCGACCAATGGCACCTTCTATACCGATGCGGCCATGACCAAAGCGGTGACCGGCGCCATTAACGCGGTCAACGGCGAAGCCACGGTTTACTTCAAGCCGAACGCGAACTTCAACGGCACGGCGAACTTCACCTACACCGCGACCGACAGCGGCAACGCTGACGGCAGCAACGTACTGACCTCGCCAGCGGCCAACGGCACCATCACCGTGACTCCGGTCAATGATGCGCCGGTGGCAGCGGCGACTACCGCGACCGGTGCTGAAGATCCAACGGTTGGTATCGCAGTCAAGCTGAACGCAACTGACGTGGATGGCCTGGCGAACGTGAAATCCTTCACTGTCGGCACGCCAACCAATGGCACCTTCTACACCGACGCGGCCATGACCAAAGCGTTGACCGGCGCCATTAACGCGGTCAACGGCGAAGCCACCGTGTACTTCAAGCCAAACGCGAACTTCAACGGCACGGCGAACTTCACCTACACCGCGACCGACAGCGGCAACGCTGACGGCAGCAACGTACTGACCTCGCCGGCGGCCAACGGCACCATCACCGTGACTCCGGTCAACGATGCGCCGGTGGCTGCGGCGACTACCGCGACCGGTGCTGAAGATCCAACGGTTGGTATCGCAGTCAAGCTGAGTGCAACCGACGTGGATGGCCTGGCGAACGTGAAATCCTTCACTGTCGGCACGCCAACCAACGGCACCTTCTACACCGATGCGGCCATGACCAAACCAGTGACCGGCGCCATTAACGCGGTCAACGGCGAAGCCACGGTTTACTTCAAGCCGAACGCGAACTTCAACGGCACGGCGAACTTCACCTACACCGCGACCGACAGCGGCAACGCTGACGGCAGCAACGTACTGACCTCGCCAGCGGCCAACGGCACCATCACCGTGACTCCGGTCAATGATGCGCCGGTGGCAGCGGCGACTACCGCGACCGGTGCTGAAGATCCAACGGTTGGTATCGCAGTCAAGCTGAACGCAACCGACGTGGATGGCCTGGCGAACGTGAAATCCTTCACTGTCGGCACGCCAACCAATGGCACCTTCTACACCGACGCGGCCATGACCAAACCAGTGACCGGCGCCATTAGCGCGGTCAACGGCGAAGCCACGGTTTACTTCAAGCCGAACGCGAACTTCAACGGCACGGCGAACTTCACCTACACCGCGACCGACAGCGGCAACGCTGACGGCAGCAACGTACTGACCTCGCCAGCGGCCAACGGCACCATCACCGTGACTCCGGTCAACGATGCGCCGGTGGCTGCGGCGACTACTGCGACCGGTGCTGAAGATCCAACGGTTGGTATCGCAGTCAAGCTGAACGCAACCGACGTGGATGGCCTGGCGAACGTGAAATCCTTCACTGTCGGCACGCCAACCAATGGCACCTTCTACACCGACGCGGCCATGACCAAAGCGTTGACCGGCGCTATTAACGCGGTCAACGGCGAAGCCACGGTTTACTTCAAGCCAAACGCGAACTTCAACGGCACGGCGAACTTCACCTACACCGCGACCGACAGCGGCAACGCTGACGGCAGCAACGTACTGACCTCGCCAGCGGCCAACGGCACCATCACCGTGACCTCGGTCAACGACGCGCCTACCCTGGACCTCAGCACCGCAGACGGCGCGGTTGCCACCGGTTATAGCGCTGCGTACACCGAGCGAAACACTGCCGGTGTGGCAATTACCGGCAGCGTTGCCATCGGCGACGTCGACAGCAGCCAGATGCAAAGCGCGACCATTACCTTGAAAAACGCCAGCGCGGGCGATCAGTTGAGCTCAAGCCTGATAAATGTGGGCGGGACCTACAACGGCGTCACCCTGACCAGCGTCGGCACGGACGTCAGTGGCAAGATTGTATTGACCCTGTCGGGTGCGGCTGATGCGGCCACCTACAAAGCCCTGCTTGAGTCGTTCCAGTACACCAACACCGGCAAATACCCGTCACTTGGTGATCGCACCATCGATATCGCCGTAACTGACAATGAAGGTAGCAACAGCCTGAGTTCAAGCGTGGCCACCAGCACCATCACAGTGGCGCCGCAGACCTATCAGGTGACGGAAGGCACCGGTCTTGTCGATACCATCAACTTGAGCGGTTCGACCAATAACGTGGTGGTGGGCGACAAAGCCGGCGTGGTCACCCAGGGCAGCAATTACAATATTGCTTTCCTCGTCGATACGTCGGGCAGTATCGGTACCGATGCAATGAAGTCGATCAAGGCTCAACTGGCCAGCGTATTCGATACCTTGATTGCCAATGCCAGCACCAAGGACTCCGGCGTGGTGAAAGTCATGTTGGTGGACTTCGACACCCAGGTTCAGGCGCAGGTCTCGGTCAATCTGGCTGACAAGGACGGTGCCAAAGCGGCCTTGCAGGCGGTGTTGAACCAGATGAGCTCTAATTCGAGCGACATGACCAACTATCAGGATGCGTTCAACGCCGCCACAAACTGGTTCAAGAGCAGCGAAGCCACGAGTAACAAGGGTGCGACGAACCTGACGTACTTCATCACCGACGGCTCGCCGAATATGTACACTGACGTGCAAGGCAGTCCTTACCTGGGTGGGGTCAAGGTATGGGGCTCGGGCTCCAGCGTTTACTTCGACAGCATCGTCAACAGCTCGAATTACGTTTTGGGCCAGGGCAAGGCCGTTTACACCACCATCAACGGTTCCTCCCACATGGTTGTCGATGCGGATGGCAGGGTCTATTCCTACGATAGTTGGAACAATCGGACCTATGAAGGCACCGTGGTGGCCAACAGCAACGGCGGCTTTGATGTGGCTGCGGTCTATAACAACTCCAGCACCGCATTGACGAACGCGAAGACGGCCTACAACGATCTGGTTAACGCAGTGAGCGGCAAGGTCACCGTCGAGGCAATCGGCCTGGGTTCGAGCATTGACACTGCTGTGCTCAAGCAATTCGACACCGACAAGGTGGTCGCTACCATCGACACCGCGAAGCTGGCGGATGCGATCACTGGCCATACCGCCGACGCGGGCGCCGACAGCATCACCGGCGGCTCTGGCAATGACATCGTGTTCGGTGACCTGATCACCTACAAAGGTCAGGAAGGCAGTGCCGCACTCAAGGCGTTCGCCGCCGAGAAGTTGTCCACTACGGTCGACCACATTGATGACCGCACTTTGCACCAGTACATCACTGAACACGTGCAGGACATCGGTGCTCTGGCCAACGCGTCGAACATCTACGGCACCAATGATGGCGGCGACACCCTGATCGGCAACGCCGGTAACGACATCTTGTTCGGCCAGGGCGGCAACGACACCCTCTCCGGCGGTGCCGGTAATGACATCTTGGTGGGCGGCAAGGGTAACGACATCCTCACCGGCGGCGGGCAGGCGGATACCTTCGTGTGGCTCAAAGGCGATACCAACACCGGGACTGGCGTCGATACCATCACCGACTTCAAGCACAGCGAAGGCGATAAGTTGGATCTGTCCGATTTGCTGCAAGGCAGTAATGACACCAACCTGTCGAGCTATCTGAAGTTGACCACCGACTCGTCAGGCTCGACGCTGAGTGTGAGCAGCACCGGCTCGTTCACGGCGGGTGGCACGGCCGATGTCACGATCAAGGTCGATGGCGTTAACTGGGGCAATGGCAGTGCCGCGATCAACAACCTGATCGCCGGTGGCGACTTGACCGTCAAGCACCACGACTGATCCCCCAGCAGCGCCAATCTTTCGGGATTGGCGCTGCGTGGGCATCAGCGTCGGGCAAATGTGTGTAATCTCTGCAGAGGCCGTGCGCGGCACCTGCAGGGATTTTTTATTGGGAGAACGTTGATGTTCTACGTGCAACGCGATCAAAACAACGCTTTGATCCGTGTCGAGGCGCAGGCCTATGCCGAGGCCACCGAGACGCTACCGGCCGACCATCATGAGATACAGGCGTGGTTTGCCGACGATGTGGTCGACAACAGCCTCAAGCAGCTCAAGCAAAGTGACTTTGAGATGATTCGGGTACTGGACGACTTGATCCAGGTTCTGATCACCAAGAACGTCATGAGCATCACGGACTTGCCGCCCGCCGCGCAGGCCAAGTTCCTCGAACGTACCCAGGCCCGGGCAGCATTGGGTGGGTTGAGCGAGTTGATCAATGACGATGAAACCGGCTTGATCTGAGCCGCCCCACCTCCTTCACGGCATGACCGTCAAGGAGGCGAGGACGTTCTACTTCCAGGGCGCCGGTTCACCCACCAGTTGGCCTTGTACCCCTTCAATCCCCATCTCGCGAATCACCTGTAGCTCACCCTCGGTTTCCACACGTTCGGCAATCAACGGCAAATCGATGCTGTGGGCGGCGCGCTGGATGGCTTCGATAAAAAAGCGCTTGTGGCTTTCCTGGTCGATGGCACGGATGTAGCTGCCGTCGATTTTCAGGTACGCCAGGCCCAGGTTCGCCAGGTTGCCGATCATGCTGAAACGCCCGCCGAAACGCTGCAGGCCAAGGCTGAAGCCCAGGCTGCGCAAGCGTCGGGTCAGGCGCTCCAGCTGCGACTGCTCGGGCACTTGTTCTTCACCGATTTCCAGGGTCAGGCGCGGCCCCAGGGCGGGGTTTTGAGCCAGGCGTTCGAAGACGCGCTCCAGTGCCTGCGGGTCGTTCAGGGTAGCGGCCGACAGGTTCAAGGCCACCGATGGGCTGTGCTGGGCCAGGTGCTTGATCACCAGATCAACCATCAATTGGTCAAGGCGTGCAGTCCAACCGAAGCGCTCCAGCCATGGTAGGAAGTGGCCCGCCGCGATGGTCTGGCCCTGCGGGTCGAGCAAGCGTGACAACACTTTGTAATGCAGGACCTGTTGGGTGTCGCTGCTGCTCACCACCGGCTGGAAAAACAACCGGAAGCGCCCTTGGGTCAGGGCGTCGTCGAGCAAGGTGTGCCAGCTGTGGTGATCGTCGCTGACGGTGCCTTGGGTCTGGTGTTCCAGGCACACCCAAGTCTGGCCTGTACCGGCTTCGGCCTGGGCCAGTGCCTGGTCGGCCAGCATTAGCAGGTCTGCCGAGGCATCACCCGGTTTGTACGGTGCCAGCCCGATGTAAGCCACGATCGGCATATCGGTGGCTCCCGTTTCGTAAAGGCTTTGCAGGGTGCCTTCCAGGGCCTGGGCCAGCTGCAACGCTTCATCGCGCACCAGCCCCGGGGCGAGCACCGCGAACTCGCCGCCACGGCTGCGGGTGATCAGGTTCTGGGTTTCCGGGTACTTGGCGCAGGTGCGCACCAGTTGCTGGCTGACGGCCTGCAGCAGTTGGTCAGTACGTTGCCCGCCCAGGCGTTGGTTGAGGCCGCTCAGGTCGTTGACCCGCAACATCAGCAGGTAACCCGAACTGGCTTCTTCAACGTTGCTGACGCGCGATTGCAGCTGCATTTCAAAATAACGACGGTTGGCCAGGCCCGTGAGGCTGTCCTGGTAGGACTCCACCCGCAGTTTCTCGCTGCGTTCGGTCTGCTCACGGAACAGCGCCTTGAGCTTCTCCACCATCTGATTCATGGCCTGCACCACCCGGCGCAGCTCAGGAGTGCGGGGCAGATCGGGCAGGCTCAGGAATTCACGGCGGGCGATGGCATGGGACTGCTCGACCATATAATCCAGCGGCTTCAATTGACGCCGCAGCAACAGGGCGCCCAGTACCGCGCTCACGGCGCCGCAGAGCAGCAGCCAGCCCAGGCTGCCCAATGCGCTCTGCCACAGCTTGGCCAAGGCAAACATTGGATGGCTGACCACCTCGACCCGCGCCGCCTGCTGCCAGCCACGGCTGACGATCGCATCGCCGCCGGCCGGCGCCAAGCCGATCATCTTCACGAACCACGCCGGGACGCTGCTGGCGTCCGGCTCGGCGGCGCGCTCTACCAGCACTTGGTTGTTGCTCAGGTCCACCACGCGGATGCTGGCGTAGTAGCCGCTGTCGAAGATCGAACTGACCATCAGCTCGGTCATCGCCGGGTCATCGATGTTCGGCGTCAACGACAGCGCCAGCGCGGTGGCCGCGTCCTGAGCGTGGGAGCGCAGTTGGTTGACGTACTGGGTACGCGAGCTTTCCAGGCTGACGAAGAAGCTACCGCTGAACGCGACCACCAGGAACACGCAGATAGCGATCAGCAATTGTTTGAACAGTGACATCGTAGCTCCTGTTAATTATCCGAACCGGTCGGAAACCCTTCAGCGGTCATTTTCTTCAATACATCCTGCCAACGCGACAGACGCTTGGTATCGCCGACTTTTTTGTTGCCCGTCGCGCCGGTCAGCCACAGCCCTTCACCGTTGAAGGCGTAAACCGGCAGCAGGTCCGGCCGTTGGCTGGCCGGCAGAATCGGGTCCATCAGGCTGTCCAGTACCAAGGGCATGGCCTCGGGGCTTGAATAGTAGGTCAGCACCATATGTGCACGATTCTGGCGCAGAGCCTTGACGTAGGTTATGCGCAGCTTCTCGGCCGGTACGCCCAAATGACGCAGGCTGAAGTATTTGGCGATGGCGTAGTCTTCGCAGTCGCCGGCGCCTTTCCACAAGGATTGAATGGGCGTCGCCCAATAATCCACCTCGTGCCACAGGTCGATATCTTCTTCGTAATGCAGCTGACGATTGAAGAACAAGTTAACCACTTTGAGTTGTTCGCTCTCGCTGACCTGCTTTTCTGTGGCCAGTAGCTGTTGCCAGGCATCAATGCGCTGTCGACCGGGGCCGAGGGGGCCGTAGAGCGCTTCGGCTTTACGGCTGATCTGGCTGAAATCCCAATCGGCGAGTAAATCGCCCAGCAGTCCGCCGCCCAGCACCACCGCGATGGCGAGGCCGTAGAGGAACCGAGGGAATTTAAAGCGTATCGCCACTGCGCTTATCCAAAACGTACAGCCGGGAAGTTGCCGCAATGGTGCGGGGATGGCGGGTAAAAAACAATGGCACGATGAAATCACCGCCTATCAAATGACGGTATTTTTCGTCAGTAAATTGGCAGTTTTCCGCTCGTCTGAAAGGGCGGTGGATTTTTGATCAAAATAATGACACTTCATCGGGGCTGACACAGAATGCAGCCAATAAACACGCCAATATGAACACGTATGGGAAGCCTTGATGGGCCGACCTTCCACGTCTTCCGATGGCGTTGCGAAGGAGCCCGGCCATGAGCCGCACCGATGATCTATTTGCCCTGTTCGGCAACAGCGTTTCCCGTGACCCAAAGGGCAAAAACGCTCGGTTGCACTTTTTCGGCAGCATTCCATTTGATGATGGCACCCGGGTAAACCGTGAAGATGGCTCGCTCGTTCGTCCTCATGGGGCTCACGGCAATCAACCGTCCGCGCAGGCCGAACCCGTGCCGCTGCGTGCCACTGTGGTGGCGGTGGTCTCGATCAACGGCGGCGTAGGTCGTAGCACGCTGGTCACGGCATTGAGCAGCGGGTTGCAACGCTTGGGTGAGGCGGTGGTGGCCGTGGATCTGGACCCGCAGAATGCGCTGCGCCAGCACTTCGGCGTCGATCATCAGCGCCCCGGTGTGGGGCGCAGCAGTTTGCTCAATGCGCCGTGGGCCGGCGCCTTGCAAGCGGGGTTCGCCGGCTCTCAGGTGATCCCATTCGGCGACACCGACAGCCGCCAGAAGGAGGGCCTGCAACGCTGGCTTACGCGCGAGCCCACTTGGTTGGCCGAGCACCTGTCGGTCATGGGGCTGAGCGAAGCTCACACGGTGATCATCGATACCCCCGCGGGTAACAACGTTTATCTGCATCAAGCCCTGAACGTGGCCGATATTGTGTTGGTCATCGCTCAACCTAACGCCGCCTGCCTCGGCACCCAGGACCAGTTGGACGCACTGCTGGCGCCCTACCTTGAGCGTGCGCGCCCGCCCCGTTGCCATTTCGTGATCAATCAAGTGGATGACCAATCGGCGTTTAACCGGGAAATGCTGGAAGCCTTTACGCTGCGTCGCCAGGCTGACGCGTTGGCGGTCGTACATGATGACGCGCTGATCAGCCAAGCCCTGGCGTTTGCCACCGACCCGCTGGATAACGTGGCGTCCAGTCAGGCAGGTGCGGATATCAATGAGCTTTGCCGCTTATTGATTGCGCGTAAGCGAACCGCGTAAAGCGTGGTTTAGAGGCTAATCGTCAGAGGCTTATGCACAATCGGTTGGATGCGCCATTAAGAAACACTCTTTTTGCGGAGCGGTTCTCATCTGGGCTTAACTGCCTGTTTTACGTGCATTTTATTTTGTGAACAAAAAATGAACAGCTCGGGTTTTGGCCTGCGAGCTAGATGATTAAAGGCTTCGTAAAGAAACCATCAACAGAGTTATCCACAGGCCGCACTGCGTCAATTTGCCTCTTAATCGCGCTCGGCAAGCACCATCAAGTTGCGCGGCGTCAGTGCGGCGTCGCAGAAGCTGCCCAGTTCAACGCGGTAGCCTTGTTCGGTCAGAAACAGCGCACGATCCAGCACCAGCCATATCTCCAGCGGTCGCCGAAACAGACCACGTACCAGTTCCAGGTTTCTCACCTCGGCCAAGCGAGCCCAGCTATAGGCCTCCAGCGCGGCCCAATCCTGCTCGCCTGTGGATAAACCTTTCAGGTTTGCCAACGCTTGGCAGTAGTCGGCGAACGGTACGCTCAGCCACGCGGTCGGCAGTGAAGGGGTGGGCAGGTACTCATCGCAACCCCGTAGCTGCCGTTGCAGTTGATCGAAGCCCAGGCGGCGGGCCATGGATGTGTCCCGTTGCTGGCGTACGCGTTTGCCGGCAGTGACGGTTTCGCTGAGCGGCAGGCCGAGGTCTTCGACCGACAGTTGCAACGTTGAAGCGCGGCCTGCCTCGGACAGTGGTTGATAGGTCGATGCGCTGATGCGGTTGTAACAGCAGGGCGCCAGGGCCAGCTGTTTGCAGCCTTGTGCACTGGCCAGTTGCAGCAGGCGCACATGCAGGTCACCACAGGCGTGCAGGGCGACGGGGGTGTGTTCGGCGCTGAGGGTGACGCCCGCCATGACGTCTTGCAGGCGATGGGTCGCGGCCAAGCCATGGTGGTCACTCAGGGCCTGGCCTGCGGCGATCAGTGCCGGGTCGTATTCGAGGCAGGTCAGCTGTTGCGCGGTTTGCAGCAGCCGGCGGCCCAGGTGGCCCTTGCCGGCACACCAATCCAGCCAGTGCGTGGGGGCTTGCGCAAACGACAGGGCGGCGCCGAAGGCTTCGATTTGCTGCCACTTGCGGCCCGGCACATCGACATTCAAGCGATGGCGCGCGGGCGGCAGGGGCTGCGTCGGCAACTTATCCACAGCACTGAGCTGACGCGCCTGTGCGGCAAGTTGTGCAAAAGGCGCGGGCGCCGGGAGGTCATAGGGGGCGTTGTGGCTGGCTTCGGCGTCATCCAGCGAGCGCTGGCGCAACCAGTGTGCCAGCTCTGGATGTCGTGATTCCCAGGCCAATTGGCGATGAGTGAAGGGCCGTGGTTTCCACAGCCCTTGGTGCTCGATCAGGAAGGCATCCAGTGCCTGGAAGTGCGCCTTAACGTCCCTGGCAGGCATCGACGCGCAGCCAGCGTTCCAGCAGTTTGAAGCCGCGCACCAGGATGTAGGCCATCAACAGGTAGAACAGGCCGGCAGCGAAGAAGATCTCCACCGGCAGGTAGGTTCGGGCAATGATGGTTCGCGCCATGCCGGTCAGTTCCAGCAGGGTCACCGTACTCGCCAGGGCGCTGGCCTTGAGCATCAGGATCACTTCGTTGCTGTACGCCGGCAAGCCGATGCGCGAGGCGCGAGGCAGGACGATATAGAACAGCGTCTTGGGCTTGGACATGCCCAGGGCGCGGGCGGCTTCGATTTCGCCCGGTGGGATGGCCTGGATCGCCCCGCGCAGGATCTCGGCGATATAGGCGGCGGTGTGCAGGGTCATGGTGGCGGTGGCGCACCAGAACGGATCGCGCAGGTATGGCCACATAAAGCTGTTACGCACCGCATCGAATTGCGCCAGGCCGTAGTAGACCAGGAACAGCTGCACCAGCAGCGGCGTGCCACGGAAGAAGAAAATATAGGCGTAGGGCAGGGCGCTCACGTACCAGCGGCGCGACGAGCGGGCGATGCCCAAAGGAATCGCCAGCAGCAGCCCGGCAATGACCGCAATGGCCACCAGTTCCAGGGTGAGGATGGCGCCCTGGGCCAGTTTGGGCAGCCACTTGATGATCACGGCCCAGTTCAGGCCCAGGTCGAAATGCGCCAGCCAGCTGTAGTCGCCGCTCATTGGGTGCTCCTCGCAAAGCCGCGGGCGGCGCGTTTTTCCAGGAAGTGCATGGTGGTCATCGCCAGGACGGTGAGCCCCAGGTACATGAACGCCGCAACCATAAAGAAGGTGAACGGTTGTTTGGTCACCGTGACGCCGATCTGCGCGTGGCGCATGATTTCTTCCAGGCCGATCACCGACACCAGGGCGGTGTCTTTCATCAGGATCATAAACAGGTTGCCCAGGCCCGGCAGGGCGATGCGCCACATCTGCGGCATGATCAGGCGGGTGAAGATCCGAAACTTCGAAAGCCCCAATGCCACGCCCGCTTCGCGGTGGCCTTTGGGAATGGCGAGGATCGCGCCGCGGAATACTTCCGTGGCGTAGGCGCCGAAGCACAGGCCCAGGGCAATGACCCCGGCGGCAAAGGCGCTGAGAGACAGATCGGGGTTACCGAAAAACTCACCCAGGGCACGCATCATGTTGACCGTGCCGAAGTAAATCAGCAGTACCCACAGCAGTTCCGGGATACCACGGACCACGGTGGAGTAAGCACCGCCAAGCCATTGCAGCGGCTTGTACGGGGATGTTTTGGCCAGGGCGCCGGCCAGGCCGAGCACCAGCCCCAGGCACAGGGCCGTGAGTGCCAGTTTGACGGTCATCAGCGCGCCGGCGGCGAGCGCGGGGCCGAATCCGTAAAGGTCGAAATTCATGGTTTAGTCGTTTCGCAAGGTAAAGCTCAGGACCGACGCGCTCGGGGGAGCGCGCCGGGCAGGCGTTCAGGTCATTCGATGCTGAACGGGAAGTACTTGTCGTTGATTTTCTTGTAGGTGCCGTCAGCCTTGATCTCCGCCAGGGCTTTGTTCAGGCGCTCGCGCAGTGGGTCGCCTTTGCGTACGGCGATACCGATCTTGTCGCTTTCCACGACAGGCTCACCTTTGAATTCAAAGTTGGAGCCGTCTTTGCTTTTGAGCCACTCATACTGCACGTACTTATCCGCCAGAATGCCATCGACACGCCCGGAGATCAGGTCGAGATAGGCGTTTTCCTGAGTGTCATAAAGGCTGATCTTGACGTTGTAGTCATCTTCCATATTGCGGTCGTCCAGCCAGGTGCCAGCGAGTGTTGCGCGTTGGGCACCGATGGTCTTGCCGCTGAGATAAGTCTTGTCTGTCTTGAAGTCGGTGGTCTTGGGCGCGATGAACTGCAGCTTGTTGGAGTAGTAAGGATCGGTGAAGTCGACGGCCTGCTTGCGTTCGTCGGTGATCGACAGCGAGGACACCAGGAAGTCGAATTTCTTGGCGTTCAGGGCCGGGATGATGCCGTCCCAGTCGGACACATACACTTCGCACTTCTCGACTTTCATCTTGGCGCACAGGGCGTCGCCGATATCTTTGTCGAAGCCAACGACGTTACCGCTGGCGTCTTTGTTATTGAACGGCGGGTAGGCCGCTTCAATCCCCATTATCAAGGTTTCTGCCATGGCCGAGGCGCTGAACGCCATCGTGACGGCGGCGGCCAAAAGGAACTTTTTATAGTTCTGCATGCATGTTGCTCCGTTAGCGGTTGCTGGACATGAATTGTTTGCAGCGCGCCGAAAGCGGGTTTTCAAATACCTGCTGTGGCGATCCTTGCTCCTCGATCAGGCCTTGGTGAAGGAACACCACCTCACTGGACACCTGACGGGCAAAGCCCATTTCGTGGGTGACCAGCAGCATGGTGCGACCTTCTTCGGCCAGCGCGCGGATCACACTAAGTACTTCCTGAACCATTTCCGGGTCAAGGGCGGAAGTGGGCTCGTCGAACAGGATGACTTTGGGCTGCATCGCCAGGGTGCGGGCGATGGCGGCGCGTTGTTGCTGGCCGCCGGACAATTGTGCCGGGTAGGCGTGGCGCTTATCGGCGATGCCGACCTTGGCCAGCAGCGCTTCGGCCACTTCGATGGCTTCGGCCTTGCTCTGGCCCAGCACACGGCGGGGCGCCTCGATGATGTTGTCGAGGATGCTCATGTGCGGCCATAGATTAAAGTTTTGAAACACAAAACCGATTTCGCTGCGCAGGCGGTTGATCTGCTTGCCGTCGGCGGCCATCAGCTCGCCGTTCTTCGCGGCTTTGAGTTTGAGTTCTTCACCCGCCACCAGGATCTGGCCCTGATGAGGGTTCTCCAGCAGGTTGATGCAGCGCAGGAAAGTCGACTTGCCGGAACCGGAGGAACCCAGGATCGAGATCACATCGCCGTCGCGAGCGGTCAGCGAGATACCTTTGAGTACCTCCAGCTCACCATAACGTTTATGCAAGTTGCGGATTTCAAGCGCGGGCGTGGCCTCGGCCATGGGGGGTCCTCATTGTGTTCTGCGTGCCTGCTGTTGGGCCGCCTTCCTGGCGAGGCGCCAAGCTAGCATAGCGTCCGGATGGCAGCCAACAGCGCGGCGGGCGGTAAGCGGGCGGCATGCGGCAGGGTGTCGCATCGGCACAGCGACGTGTCGCGCCGTCAACAACCGAACAAGCGTTTGAACCCGGAAAGCCGCAGGCTTCGCGTCAAAAAGGGCGCGATGGTGCCAGCTTTGGCCAGGTGTTGGAAGGGTTAAACGGGCAAACGGTCGCTATCGGAGCTTTTATGGGGCGTTACTTATTTTGTGTGTGTGTTTTTGGTGCGCGTATCGGCCTGAATAGTGAGTCGGACGGTAACGCTATAGCGGAATGCCATTGTTCTCAATGACTTGCGTGCGCTGTGGAAAAGTCCTGCAGCCCGCGTCAATCGCGGCTCTGTAACATTTTGGCGCAAATCTTGCGTAAAAAATAAAGAACGCCCTGTTGGTTTCTTTTCACGAGGAGGATCCCAGGTCGGGCGGACCGTTTTCGCAATTCCTCGCAAAGGTGTGTCAATGAGTAGTACGCAAAGCTCCAATGACCTCGAACAGGGGCTCAAACCGCGTCACGTCACCATGCTGTCGATTGCCGGTGTTATCGGCGCCGGCCTGTTTGTCGGCTCCGGCCACGCGATCGCTGCTGCCGGCCCTGCGGTGCTGCTGGCTTATGCCGCTGCGGGTACGTTGGTGGTGCTGGTGATGCGCATGCTGGCCGAAATGGCCGTGGCTTCACCGGATACCGGTTCGTTCTCCACTTACGCCGACCGTGCGATTGGCCACTGGGCCGGCTTTACCATCGGCTGGCTGTACTGGTGGTTCTGGGTGCTGGTGATTCCATTGGAAGCCAACGCGGCCGCCACTATCCTGCATGCCTGGTTCCCCGATGTGGCGATCTGGGTGTTCACGCTGGTGATCACACTGCTGCTGACCGCCACCAACCTGTTCAGTGTGAAGAACTACGGCGAGTTCGAGTTCTGGTTCGCGCTGATCAAAGTTGTGGCCATCGTTGGGTTTGTGATCCTCGGCCTGGCGGCGATTTTCGGTTTCCTGCCGACCAGTCAGGTCAGCGGCGTTTCGCACCTGTTCGACACCCAAGGCTTTATGCCGAACGGCATGGGCGCAGTGTTGGCTGCGATCCTGACCACCATGTTCTCGTTTATGGGCACCGAAATCGTCACCATCGCCGCGGCCGAGTCGAAGAACCCAGGCCAGCAAATCACCAAGGCCACCAATTCGGTGATCTGGCGTATCGGCTTGTTCTACCTGTTGTCGATCTTCATCGTCGTCTCCCTGGTGCCATGGAATGATCCGACCCTGGCGGCGGTAGGTTCCTACCAGACCGTGCTGGAACGCATGGGCATTCCGAATGCCAAGCTGATCGTCGACCTGGTGGTCCTGGTGGCCGTGACCAGCTGCTTGAACTCGGCGCTGTACACCGCGTCGCGCATGCTGTTTTCCCTCGGGCGTCGCGGCGATGCCCCGGCTGTGTCCAAGCGCACCAACAAGAGCGGCACGCCTTACTGGGCGGTGATGCTGTCCACTGGCGCAGCGTTCCTGGCGGTGTTCGCCAACTACGTGGCCCCGGCGGCAGTGTTCGAATTCCTGCTGGCCAGCTCCGGTGCAATCGCACTGCTGGTGTATCTGGTGATCGCGGTGTCGCAACTGCGCATGCGTCAGAAACGCACAGCGGCGGGCGAGAAGATTGTCTTCAAGATGTGGCTGTTCCCCGGCCTGACCTACGCGGTGATGGTGTTCATCGTGGGCACGTTGACCATCATGCTGTTCCAGGAAGCGCATCGCGTGGAGATCATCGCGACGGGCATCCTGAGCCTGCTGGTAGTGGCGGCGGGGTTGATGGTGTCGAGCCGGCGCAAGGCTCAGAGAGTAGGGGCGGCGGTGCTTAACTGACCGCCATTCCAATGTGGGAGGGGGGCAAGCCCCTCCCATTTTTTGTCAGTCTTGCGAGTTGGTAAGGGCTTGGGAGGCGGCAACGTAGTCCGCTTGAAACTGCGGCGATTCGATCCACGCCAATGCGGCGGCTTCATCGTCGCTGTCCGTGGCCCACTGCCGATATTCGATCAGTGCCGCCAGGATAAAGTCGGTAGCCTCTTCTTCGCCTTCCTGCTCAAGTACCAGCGCGAGCAGCGGGTGGGCCAGGAATGCGGCACACAGCGCTTGCTGACTGATCTCGCCGGCAACGCGCATCTCCACGAACAGCTCTGTTAAATCCACCGACTCCAGATCGATACGGCTTTCATCGCCGGCGAACGCATCCGGCTTAGTCGCGACCGCGCGCTGGGTGCGGTTCTGCTTGGCCTTGGCCTTCGCCCGGTGGGCACGTTTTTGTTGCTTGTTCGGCGAGGCCATGGGCTCACGTCCTTGGGGTCAGGATCTGGGTTGGGTATTGAAGCGCAGGTTGGCGCAAATCCCAAGGGTATCGGCCATTAATTGGCTGACATGTTCTCGCCGTTCCAGCCGCTCGCCTGGTAATCACGCCAGTAGATGCTTAGGCTTGCGCTTTTGCGTTCCACCAGGGCGTTTCCATGACCCGCGACACCCTCGAACATCACCAGATCCCTATCTACTTCATCACCGTCCTCCTGGCTGTCGGCTTCGGCCTGCTTGCGCCTTCGTGGGGGCACGGCCTGGGTGTGTGGATCACACCGGCCATCGCGGTGCTGATGTACGCGATGTTCCTGCAAATTCCGTTTCTGGACCTGCGCGAAGGCTTGAGCCACAAGCGCTTTATGGCGGCCTTGCTGCTGGCTAATTTCATCCTGGTGCCCTTGCTGGTGTGGGGGCTGACCCTTGGCTTGGCGGAGCGTCCGGCGCTGCTGGTGGGGGCGTTGCTGGTGTTGCTGACGCCGTGCATCGATTACGTGGTGGTGTTTACCCATATCGGTAAGGGCGATTCACGCTTGATGCTCGCGGCGACGCCGGTGCTGCTGTTGCTGCAGTTGCTGTTGTTGCCGCTGTACTTGGGGCTGATGCTAGGGGCGCAATCCGGTGTGGTGATTGACGCGCAGCCGTTTGTGCAGGCATTTGTGCTGCTGATTGTGGTGCCGATGGTGGCGGCGGTGGCGACCACGTTTGTGGCGCGCAGGTCGGCAGTCGTCGGCGCTTGGAACGCGGCTTGGGCCTGGCTGCCGGTGCCGGCGATGGCGCTGGTGCTGTTTGTGGTGATCGGTTCGCAGATCACGTCGGTGGTGCGCGATTTCAGCCTGTTGCTGCCGGTCATTCCGGCCTATGTAGGTTTCCTGTTGCTGGCGCCGCTGACGGGCGCCTTGGCCGCGCGGCTGTTCGCGTTGCCGAGTGCGCCCGCGCGGGCGGTGACGTTCAGCGCGTCGACGCGCAATTCGCTGGTGGTGCTGCCGCTGGCGTTGGCATTGCCCGAGGAGGTGCGTGGGCTGGCCGCGACGGCGGTCATCCTGCAAACCCTGGTGGAGCTGGTCGGCGAATTGATCTACGTGCGCCTGGTGCCTGCACTGGTATGGCGTGGCGGGCGCTGAAGGGTGAAATATTGAGGGTTGTTCAGGCGCTATTCAGCAGGGCGACCGGCACCATAGGTCGGCGCTTTCTACCTGACAGGTCAAACGATGGACCACCGCAACCGCTTTCGCCTGGAGTCCCTGGGCATTTTTTTGTTCGCCCTGATGCTGTTTACGCTGGGCATCTGGGACCAGCAGCCGCAGGGATTTGACGGGCGCTGGGCGCTGTTCCTGCAAGAAATGTATCGCCACGGCGCCGGTCTTTTTCCTACGACGTACGGCCAGCCTTACGCGGACTATCCTGGCACCGCGACCTTCTTCAGTTACCTGTTTGCCCGTCTGTTCGGCGCGCCCAATCACTTGGCCAATGTAATGCCCACGGCGCTGGCTTCTGCTGGGGTCGTGGCCTTGATCTATCGCTTGCTGGCTCCGTCAAGCCGCCAGTGGGCGCTGCTCAGCGTGCTGCTGACATTGCTCACCACTCAATTGCTCGAAAAGTCCCGTTCGGTATGTCTGGATCAGATGGTGGCGTTGCTGTGTGTAGGTAGTTTCTATCTGCTGCACACGGGGGAGCGCTTGGGTTCACGATTCAGGCAACTGGCGGTCTTCCCACTATTCGTGCTGGGCTTTGCGATACGCGGGCCGCTGGGGTTGATCGAGGTCTGCGGTGTGGTGTGCGTGTATTGGGCGTTGGGAAAGCCGGGCGAGCGGGTCAGGCAGGTGCTTGTCCATGGGGTTATCGGGTTGATACTGCTGGCGGCGTGCTGGTGGTTGCTGATGGAGCTCGCACGCTTGAGCGGTGGCGATGGGTTTGCCGCCGAGGTATTTAGAATGCAGGTGGGCGGGCGCCTGGATGAAAGCGGCGAGCCGTTCTATTTCTACTTCCAGTTGAGTTTGTACCGCTACTTCCCCGTGGTGCCCCTGGCGCTGGCAACGTTGTTTGCGTTGCGTCATCGCTGGTCTGCGCGCTGGGCGAATGATGATATGCAGCTCGTGGTGCGATTGGGCGCCTGTGGTTTGATGATCCTGCTCGGGTTGTCGGTGCCGCACTTCAAGCGGGCGTATTACATCCTGCCGATGGTACCGATGTTCGCCGCTGTCGCCGCCTACGGGCTACTCCAGGCGCAAAGCTGGCTGATCGGCGTGCGCCGCTGCTATGAGGTGCTTGTCGCGGCGCTGCCGACCTTGTGTGTGGTTGTGGTGTTTGCGTGTCGACACACATGGCAGAAGCACGGCTACTGGCCAGACGTCTCATTGCCGTTGCTGATCGGCGCGCTGTTGGTGATGCAAGTGGCCGCGCTGATCAGCTGGCGTCGGCCGCGGCGCCTGGTGTGGCTCAGTCTGATTGCGTTGCTGGGGCAATGGTTGCTGCTGGTGAGCGTGGTGGAGCCGGTTAAAGATCTGCAATTCGATACACGCCATTTTGTCGGCCAGGTCGAGGCGCTGCGTGCCGCGCGGCCGGGGCCGTTGGTGTTCGTCAATCTGGGGCGGGACACCTGGGCGGTGCGCTACATGATGAACCTGGATCACGATGAACAGCCGCTGTTCGTCGGTCGTGATCAAGTACAGCGCCTGGCCACGTTACCGCGTCCGGCCTGGGTGATCGTAGCGCGCAAGGAAACTGCGCTGTTGAAGCAAACACCGTTGGAGCATCTGGCTCCGGCGTTCAATGGGCGGTTGAATGACAATCCGCTGATGGTGTTTTTGCTGGAGTGAGGTGAGTTTTTTGTCTCGCGGGAAAGCCTCGAAGGAGTGGGGCTAATGGAACGGTTCGTTGCTTCGAACAGGCCTGGGGGCGTCAAATCCCAGGCAATAAAAAACCCGCACTAGGCGGGTTTCTTATGTGTTTCAGATGATATGTGCACTACCTGAAACTAATGAGTGGTGCCCAGAGACGGAATCGAACCGCCGACACGGGGATTTTCAATCCCCTGCTCTACCGACTGAGCTATCTGGGCAACGGGGCGCATTAAACGGGTTTTTCAGGGGGTCGTCAAGCAAGTTTTCAAAAAATATTTAATTATTACCGTCGCTTACGTTCCGACCCCGGTTTTTGATCAGTTATTGAGCAGGTGGTACGTAGCCTTCGGCCTTGGCGTAATCCTCGCCGGAAAAGAACTTATCCATTTCGCCTTGCAGGTATTTGCGGTCTTCGGCGTTCATCATGTTCAGGCGTTTTTCGTTGATCAGCAGGGTCTGGTGCTTCTGCCAATCGGCCCAGGCCTTGGCGGAGACGTTTTCGTAGATGTCCTGGCCCTTGGCGCCCGGATACGGAGGGCGTTCCAGGGCGGGCAATTGTTCTTTGTACTTGCGGCACATTACGGTGCGGGTCATGACGACTCTCCTGCGTTCAATACATCGGCCGCGCGTTTGAGCAGTTTTTTCACCGGGGCGGCGAGGCCCAGGCGCGGCGGGGTGGCGAGGTTATACCAGAGCCAGTCGGCCTCGGCCACGTGATGGGCGGATTCCTGCACTTGGACCAGCCAGGGTTCGATGGCCAGTTGGAAGTGGCTGAAGGTGTGGATCAGCCCCGGCAGTTCCTGTTGCGTGCCCAGCTCAAGGGCATGCTGATGGGCGAGGTGTTCAAGGTCTTGCAGCTCGTCCAGTTCCGGCAGGCTCCACAGGCCGCCCCACAGGCCGGTGGACGGGCGACGGTAAAGCAGAATCGCGCCCTCGGCATTGGCCAGCATCGGCATCAACGTACGCTTCTGCGGAATGCTCTTGCGTGGCTTCGGGATCGGGTAGCGCGTCTCCAGGCCAAGCATGTGTGCTTCGCAGCTTTTTTCCAGCGGGCACAACAGGCAGCTGGGTTTGCTGCGGGTGCAGAGGGTGGCGCCCATGTCCATCATGGCCTGGGTGTAGGCGTTGACCCGATCATGGGGCGTGAAGCGTTCGGCGGTGGCCCACAGGTGCTTGGCCACCTTGGGTTCGCCTGGGTAGCCCTCTTGCGCGGTAAACCGTGCCAGCACGCGCTTGACGTTGCCGTCGAGGATCGGTGCACGCAGGCCCATGCTCAGGCTGGCGATCGCGCCGGCAGTGGACAGGCCGATGCCGGGTAGCTCGGTGAGTTTTTCCACGCTCCGCGGAAACTCGCCGCCGTACTCGGCGACCACGATTTTCGCGGTTTTTTGCAGGTTGCGTGCGCGGGTGTAGTAACCCAGGCCGGTCCACAGATGCAGCACCTCGTCTTCCGGTGCGGCGGCCAGGGCTTCGACCGTTGGCAGGGACGCCATGAACCGGTCGAAGTAATTGAGCACGGTGCTCACCTGGGTCTGCTGCAACATGATCTCCGAGACCCACACCCGGTAGGGTGTTATGCCCTGTTGCCAAGGCAGGTCATGGCGACCGTGGCGGTCGTACCAATCCAGCACCGCCGTTGAAAACTGCTCGTCTCTCATCGTTTGAACAGGCCTTTGAGCGCGTCTTTGAGTTGCGGGTTGACCTTGTCGAGTTTCTCTTCGAGCTTCTCGTTGAGACGGTTGCCGGCGGCCTTGATAGCGACCTGACCGAGGCCGTCCTTGTCCAGGCGACACGCCTTGGCGCCCAGCTCCAGCGGGCCACGGCAGCGCAGCGGTACTTCGATGCCCTGGAAGTTGGCACCCACCTCGCAGGCCGGGTCCGGCACTTCGCGCTGGTCGCCTTCGACAATGATGCCCACGCGGTAATCCATGCCCAGCACCCGCAGGTCAACATCGCCGTTGCCATTGACCGTCAGGCCCGGGATGCGCACTTTCAGGTCCGGATTGTTGGCCACGCCATTACGGAAGGTCAGGTTGCCTTTGAGCTCCTGGAAAGGCGTGTCCTTGCCGCGTTGCTCGCCGCTCAAGGTCTTGCGATTGAGCAAGGCGATGCCGGTGCACAGTTGCTGTTCAAGGTTGGCGTTGAGCAGCACGCCGTTGTTGATCACAAAGCTGGCGGTACCGTTGAGGCTGTCGATCAGGGCTTTCTGGCTGTTGCCGCGACCGGTGAGGTTGCTGTCGAGCGTCACCTGGCCTTTGACCGGCGGCGTTTGCCCCTGGGCTTGCAGGATGCGTTCGACAGGCACTTGCTTGATGCGGCTTTGCAGCGCCAGTACCGGAATGTCCTGGCGTACATCCAGATTGCCGTTGGCCTGGAAGGAGCCGTTATAGAGCCCGCCACTCAAGGTTTCGAGCTTGAGCTGGCCATCGATGCCGGATGCTTTGAGCACTGCATTCTGGATCGGCAGCTTGCTCAGGGTCAGTTGGCCGAAGGCGAGGTCGGCATTGACGTCGAGGGTGCGCAGGCGCGTCAGCGGCAGCAATTTGTCGGTGCTCCAGGCGCCTTTGGTCGGAGCCTCCGGCAGTGGTGTGGTGCCGCCGGCGGCCATCGCGCCGGCTTCGCTGTTCTGGACTTCGGCCTGGCGTTCGGCGCTGGCGCCTTTGGCGGATTCGGATTTGGCCGGCAGGTAATTGTCGGCGTTGAAGGTGTCGCCCTTGAGTTGGACACGCAGCGACTGCTTGGCGAAGTCGTCCACGGCGACGCGACCGGTGAAGGTGCTGCCGTCGAGTTTCAGGTTCAGGTCTTCCAAGGCCAGGCTGGTGGGCGTGCCCTTGAGGCGGCTGACCAGTTCGACTTTGCTCAGGCTGCCTTCGGCCATCGGCGGCAGCGGGTTGCCCACGCTGTCGAGGAACTTGGCCAGGTCAAACTGAGCGATCGACAACGCGCCGCTGAGCTGTGGAGTCTTATCCAGATCGTTGACTTTCAATTCGCCCAGCGCGCGCAGCTGGTTGGCCGACAGTTTCAAATTGGTCCATTCGGCGATGTTGGCCGCTTGATCCACCAGCAGTTGGCCTTGGGTGGAGAAGGTCACGGTCTTGCCTTGCAGCGGTTCGCCGGTGGCTTCGCCGCTGATACGCATGTCTTCGAACTGGTAGCGCTTGAGGGCGCGCTGGATGCGCAGGTTGCCCGTCAGTTCGGTCTTGAGGCGCATCACTGGCTGGTTGCTGCCGAAGAATGCGGTGAGCTTGACCGGGATGCTGGCGCCTTCATGAATGGCGCCGGCGCTCAACTGGATGCTTTCGGCGCTGAACTGCTTGCCGGTCTGCTCGTCGTTGTATTCGACCCGGGCGTTGTTGATGGTCAGGCTGTCGATGTCCAGGCGGATGGGTTGGGCCGGTTTTTCCGGTTTGACCTCAGCAGTTGGCTGCGCTGGCGTGGGCGCACTGGCGGTAGCCTCGGCGGGGTCGGGGACGTTCTTGCCGATGTCTTCCCAGTTGCCGTGGCCCTGCTTGTCGCGGTTCAGGCGCAGGTTCAAGCCTTCGACGCGCACATCGCTCATCTGTACTTCGCGGCGCAGCAGCGGCAGCACGCGCACCGACAGGCCAAGCATCTGCAGGTCGGCGAACGGTTGGGTCGGGTTGGTCAGGGTCGCCACGCTGGCTTCGTGCAGTTCCAGGCCAAGCCAGGGGAACAGGCTCCAGCCGATGTCGCCATTGAGCGTCAGCTCGATGTGGGCCTTGTCGCGGGCAATCTGGCGAATCTCTTCTTTGTAGTCGTTGGGATCGAAGAGGTGGGTCAGGGCAAAGCCGAGAGCCACAATGATCAGCAACAGCCCGAGAAGTACCAGACCCAGGATTTTGCCGAACGCTTTCATGGGCGAGTCCTTGTATGTCGATTTCAAAAATTAGCCGAAGAGTATAACGCCCGACGGCCTGCGTCAGTTCATCGATCGTTACATTGTATCCATGGCCGCAAGAACAGGTTTTTGACGTCAAACAAACCGAAATTCCTTAAAAAGGTGATGGCATTTTGGTTTTTGTCGCGCTTTTAGATGCTAATCTCTGCGCGTTCGTCTGCCTTCTGCGACGTATCGTCGCGCCAAAATGGAGTTTCACTCAATAAAACGGCCACGCTTTGCGTGCAAGGCCGATGGGGGAAGCGCGCCTGACGGACGCATACCAATAACTGGGGGAAACACTAATGAGCACTCGCACTGCGGCCGCTTCTACAGCCGCACAGCCTGCGTTCCTGTCCAAGGAGCGCATTATCGCCAAGCCCGGGTTCAACCGCTGGCTGGTCCCGCCGGCCGCCCTGGCCATTCACCTGTGCATCGGCATGGCCTACGGTTTTTCGGTGTTCTGGCTGCCGCTGTCTAAGGCGCTGGGTATCACCGCACCGGTTGCCTGCGCGCCGGACATGAGTTTCATCGCCCAAGTCTTCTCGTCTCAATGCGACTGGCCTATCTCGATGCTGGGCTGGATCTACACCCTGTTCTTTATCTTCCTGGGCTGCTCGGCAGCGATCTGGGGCGGCTGGCTTGAGCACGCCGGACCGCGCAAGGCTGGTGTGGTATCGGCGCTGTGCTGATGCGGCGGCCTGCTGATCTCGGCGTTGGGGATTTATACCCACCAGATCTGGTTGATGTGGATCGGTTCCGGCGTCATCGGCGGTATCGGCCTGGGCCTGGGGTATATCTCGCCCGTCTCGACCTTGATCAAGTGGTTCCCGGACAAGCGCGGCATGGCCACCGGCATGGCGATCATGGGCTTCGGCGGCGGCGCGATGGTCGGTGCGCCGCTGGCTGCGGCATTGATGGGCCATTTCGCTTCGCCCACCAGCGTGGGCGTTTGGCAAAGCTTCCTGGTGATGGCTGCGATCTATTTCGTGTTCATGATCGGTGGCGCGCTGTCCTACCGCGTTCCGCCGACCGGTTGGAAGCCTGAGGGCTGGACCGCGCCGGCGAAAAAAGCCAGCAACGCGATGATCACCCACCGTCACGTACACGTGAACGTGGCGTGGAAGACCCCGCAATTTCGTCTGGTGTGGCTGGTGCTGTGCCTGAACGTTTCGGCAGGTATCGGCATCCTCGGCATGGCATCGCCGCTGCTGCAGGAAGTGTTCGGCGGCAAGCTGCTGGGCGTGGATGTGCCCTTCGGTCAGCTGGATGCCGGGCAACTGGCGTCCATCGCGGCCATCGCTGCGGGCTTCACCGGTCTGTTGAGCCTGTTCAACATTGGTGGCCGGTTCTTCTGGGCGTCGTTTTCCGACTACCTGGGCCGTAAAAACACCTACTTCGTGTTCTTCGCTCTGGGTTTCGCCCTGTACGCGCTGATCCCGAACCTGGGGCATCTGGGCAACGTATCGCTGTTCGTGGCGGCGTTCTGCATCATCCTATCGATGTACGGCGGTGGTTTTGCCACCGTGCCGGCATACCTGGCCGACTTGTTCGGCACCCAAATGGTCGGCGCGATCCACGGTCGTCTGCTGACCGCCTGGGCGGCGGCCGGTGTGCTCGGCCCGGTGCTGGTGAACTACCTGCGTGAATATCAACTGAGCATCGGCGTCGAGCGCGCCGCGGCCTATGACATCACCTTGTACATTCTCGCCGGCCTGCTGGTACTGGGCTTTATCTGCAACCTGCTGGTGCGCCCTGTGGCCGACAAGTACTTCATGACCGACGCCGAACTGGCCGCCGAACAGGCGCTGGGCCATGACAAAGGTGCTGATGCCAGCACTTCCCTGGAGTGGAAGGCGTCTGCCGGTAGCAAGCCATTGGCTATCGCTGCGTGGCTGGTGGTAGGTATTCCGCTGGCGTGGGGTGTGTGGGTGACCCTGCAGAAGACCGCAGTACTGTTCCACTGACACCTTTATGAGGGGGCTCGGTTCCGGTGGGAGCCGGGCTCGCCCGCGATGGCATCACTGCGGTCAGTTGAATGGCCCCAGGTAGTTGCATCGCAGGCAGCCAGCTCCCACATTCCCATCAGAAGATATCCCTTCAGCGCCCCATTCTGGGGCGCCCGCTTGTCTGCACATGTCTAACACAGACACTCCATCAGTCTTATCCCCTTCGATGTTTCTGTTTAGCGCCCGCGCCCCTATAATGGCTGCCTTTTTCGCCCAATGATTTTGCGGAGCTGGTGATGGCCGAACGTATGGCGTCCGTCGAGCGCGACACTCTGGAAACCCAGATCAAAGCCTCGATCAACCTGGATGGCACCGGAAAGGCCCGATTTGATATCGGTGTACCTTTTCTTGAGCACATGCTGGACCAGATCGCCCGTCACGGGCTGATCGACCTGGATATCGTCTGCAAGGGCGACCTGCACATCGACGACCACCACACCGTGGAAGACGTGGGCATCACCCTCGGCCAGGCGTTTGCCAAGGCCATCGGCGATAAGAAAGGTATCCGTCGCTACGGCCATGCCTATGTGCCGCTGGACGAAGCGCTGTCGCGCGTGGTCATCGACTTCTCCGGCCGCCCGGGCCTGCAGATGCACGTGCCCTACACCCGCGCCACCGTAGGTGGCTTCGACGTCGACCTGTTCCAGGAATTCTTCCAGGGTTTCGTCAACCACGCCCTGGTCAGCCTGCACATCGACAACCTGCGCGGCACCAACACCCACCACCAGATCGAAACCGTGTTCAAGGCCTTCGGCCGCGCCCTGCGCATGGCCGTGGAGCTGGACGAGCGCATGGCTGGGCAAATGCCATCGACCAAGGGCGTTCTGTAATGCAGACGGTCGCGGTTATCGATTACGGCATGGGTAACCTGCACTCGGTGGCCAAGGCCCTCGAACATGTAGGTGCCGGCAAGGTGCTGATCACCAGCGATGCCAAAGTTATTCGCGAGGCCGACCGGGTGGTGTTCCCCGGCGTCGGTGCGATTCGCGATTGCATGGCCGAGATCCGCCGCCTGGGCTTTGACAGCCTGGTGCGCGAAGTCAGCCAGGACCGGCCGTTCCTCGGCATCTGTGTGGGCATGCAAGCCTTGCTCGAACGCAGCGAAGAGAACGACGGCGTCGACTGCATCGGTCTGTTTCCTGGCCAGGTGAAGTTCTTCGGCAAAGACCTGCATGAAGACGGTGCCCATCTCAAGGTCCCGCACATGGGCTGGAACCAAGTCAGCCAGACCGTGGACCATCCGCTGTGGCACGACATCCCCGACATGGCGCGCTTTTACTTCGTGCATAGCTACTACATTGCCGCCGGTAACCCGCGTCAGGTAGTGGGTGGCGGGCACTACGGCGTCGACTTCGCTGCGGCGCTGGCCGAAGGCTCGCGTTTTGCCGTGCAGTTCCACCCGGAGAAAAGCCATACCCATGGCCTGCAATTGCTGCAGAACTTCGCCGCCTGGGATGGACGCTGGTAAATGGCCAGGAAGCCGAAGCCGCCGATCTTGACCCTCACTCCCGAGCAGGAGAGTGAGGCTACCGTCAAGATCAAGCGCTTCATGGAGGATCGCTTCGAGCTCAAGTTGGGCTCGTTCGAGGTCGCCGAGATCCTTGAGTTGTTCACTAACGAAGTGGCACCGCACTATTACAACAGGGCGATTTTCGATACGCAGACGCTCCTTAAAGAAAGGTTCGAAAGCATCGAAAGCGACCTGTGGTCGCTTGAGAAACCCTGATTTCCCAAGCATTGCTGAATATCGAATAAGGTTTGCCAGATGCTGATTATCCCCGCTATCGATCTCAAGGACGGCGCCTGCGTACGTCTGCGTCAAGGCCGCATGGAAGACTCCACCGTGTTCTCCGATGACCCGGTCAGCATGGCTGCCAAATGGGTGGAAGGGGGCTGCCGTCGTCTGCATCTGGTGGACCTGAACGGCGCCTTCGAGGGCCAGCCGGTCAATGGTGAAGTGGTTACCGCGATCGCCAAGCGCTACCCGAACCTGCCGATCCAGATCGGCGGCGGCATCCGCTCCCTGGAAACCATCGAGCATTACGTCAAAGCCGGCGTGAGCTACGTGATCATCGGCACCAAGGCCGTGAAAGACCCGGCCTTCGTTGCCGAAGCCTGCCGCGCGTTTCCCGGCAAAGTGATCGTGGGCCTGGATGCCAAGGACGGTTTCGTCGCCACCGACGGCTGGGCGGAAATCAGCACCGTGCAGGTGATCGACCTGGCCAAGCAGTTCGAAGCCGATGGCGTGTCCGCCATCGTCTACACCGACATCGCCAAAGACGGCATGATGCAGGGCTGCAATGTGCCGTTCACCGCCGCATTGGCTGCGGCCACGCGCATCCCGGTGATCGCTTCGGGCGGCATTCACAACCTGGGCGATATCAAGTCGCTGCTGGACGCCAAGGCCCCCGGCATCATCGGCGCGATCACCGGCCGTGCGATCTATGAGGGCACGCTGGACGTGGCTGAAGCTCAGGCTTTTTGTGATAGCTACGCGGCCAGCTCCAAGTCGTAAGCTGCAAGCTGCAAGTAAAAGCAGATCTGCTTCTACTTGCAGCTTATAGCTCAAAGCTTGCAACTCTTATTGGAGATAAGCCCATGGCTTTAGCCAAGCGCATCATCCCTTGCCTGGACGTCGACAACGGTCGCGTGGTCAAGGGCGTCAAGTTCGAGAACATCCGTGACGCCGGCGACCCGGTGGAAATCGCCCGTCGCTACGATGAGCAAGGTGCCGACGAGATTACTTTTCTCGATATCACCGCCAGCGTCGACGGCCGCGACACCACCCTGCACACCGTCGAACGCATGGCCAGCCAGGTGTTTATCCCGCTGACCGTGGGCGGCGGCGTGCGCACCGTGCAAGACATCCGCAACCTGCTCAATGCCGGCGCGGACAAGGTGTCGATCAATACCGCGGCGGTGTTCAACCCGGAATTCGTCGGCGAAGCCGCGCAGCACTTCGGCTCGCAATGCATCGTGGTGGCCATCGACGCCAAGAAAGTTTCCGGCCCGGGCGAAACCCCGCGCTGGGAGATCTTCACCCACGGCGGCCGCAAGCCCACCGGGCTCGACGCGGTGGAGTGGGCGATGAAAATGGAAGGCCTGGGCGCCGGTGAAATCCTGTTGACCAGCATGGATCAGGACGGCATGAAAAACGGCTTCGACCTGGGCGTGACCCGTGCCATCAGTGACGCGCTGGGCATTCCGGTGATCGCCTCCGGCGGTGTCGGCAACCTGCAACACCTGGCCGATGGCGTCATCGAAGGCCACGCCAGCGCGGTGCTTGCGGCGAGTATTTTCCACTTCGGCGAATACACTGTCCCTGAGGCCAAAGCCTACATGGCGGCACGCGGTATCGTCGTCCGCTAAACGTTGCTGGACACCATGGCAGGCGCGCGGCACTCTCTGCGCTTGCCATGGATTTCGGTAACCTTCATGTTCAAACACCTGCTGCTCACCCTCGCCAGTACTTGCGCCCTGTTGGCCGGTTCGGCCTACGCCGAAGAGGCGCCTGGCACCTCCCTGGTGCTGCTCACGGAAAATTTCCCGCCTTACAACATGGCGAAAAACGGCAAGAACTTCGCCAAGGACGAGAACATCGAAGGCATCGCCGTGGACATCGTGCGCGAGACCTTCAAGCGCGCGGGCATTTCCTACAACCTCACCCTGCGTTTTCCTTGGGAGCGGATCTATAAACTCGCCCTGGAAAATCCTGGTTACGGTGTGTTCGTGATGGCGCGTCTGCCGGACCGCGAAGCGCTGTTCAAATGGGTCGGCCCCATCGGCCCCGATGATTGGGTGCTACTGGCAAAGGCAGACAGCAAGATTCAGCTCGATGAACTGGGGCAGGCCCGGCGCTACAAGATCGGTGCCTACAAAGGCGATGCCATTGCCGAGACCCTGGAGAAGCAAGGTCTCAACCCCGTAGTGGTGCTACGGGATCAAGACAATGCGCAAAAACTGCTGGAGGGCCAGATCGACCTGTGGGCCACCGGTGATCCGGCCGGGCGCTACCTGGCGCGTCAGGTGGGGGTGACAGGGCTCAAGACAGTGCTGCGTTTCAACAGTGCTCAGCTGTACCTGGCCTTGAATAAAAACGTGCCCGATGACGTCGTCGCCAAGCTGCAAGCTGCACTGGATCAGTTGCGCAAAGACGGCGTGGTCAGCGAGATCATGGGGCGTTACCTCTAGCTACACCTGCCTGCGGTGTTGGCCTTTGTTGTTCCACTTGGAGATTGCCTTACCCGTTTTGTGGTTGGGTGATTAGCGCGGCTTGAGCAGGTCCACGCGCAGGGTCGACGGCTGATCCGCCTGGTCAAACGCATAGGTGCAGATCTTGTACGGCGTGCTCCAGGCATTGATGAGCTGAGCGTACTTTTCCTGAGAACCATCGGCAGCGTCATTGGGGGCGTAGAACAGATCGATGATGTCATCGTCTTCAGCCGGAACGGGTTCAGGGATGTTGTAGTAATCAACAGGCCGCAGGCAATCGGTGGTGGCGGCCGGACCATATTTGTAGGTGTAGCGACTCATAAAGGGAGGGGCCAGGTTCCAGATAACCGTGTAGGCCGCCGAACCTTGTTTATCCAAGCTAATTGTCAGGTTGGGTGTGCGTGCCGGTCCAGGTTCGGCTAGTTCTACCGCCAGGGTCAGGGCGTTTCTCATCATGCCATGGGTGGTCCGCTGATCGGCGGAACTCACACCGACGATACACAACATGTGCATGCCGGTTTGCGGTCCGATGGGATCCTTCACTAAGGCGTCTGCCGCGCTGATGGGCGCGCTGTAGGACACCGGATTTTCGCAATCAATCGCGCGGCGAGTGGTTTTGTATCGATAGAACGGTGTGTTGACGGTGAACGCCAGGTTCCACCGCGGCACGATGTTCTGCTGTCGGCTGCCGGTTTTTTTCAGGAAGTATTGCTGGATAGGCTCAGGGTTCCTGAACGTAATGGACGTGGTCGGGTATAGCTCGCAGTGTTCGTCGTCGGCCTTGAGCATGCCATCGACGAAACACGCATTCAGAAAGGTCACCGGGCTGCCGTAGTTGGTATCCGGGTGCCAGAGGGGCATGCCATTCTGGATTTCACAGGGGGCGTCGCGTTGGCATTTGCGCTCCTCGGGCTGGCCGGCGGTGCTGGTGCTGAGGACGCCGAACAGGGTATTGGTGGCGCGGTCGAGCAAGGGCCCGCCGAAACCGCCGAGGCCGATGTTCTTGCATTGGTTCTTCATGGTGACGCGCCATACGAACGGTTGCTCCACCAATTCCTGTGAGACCTGTTGACTGCAAGCGGATAGATGCAAGGTGTCCCATTCCGGCGCAGCCAAGGCGAGAATGTCATCCCCCGTAGCCGGGACTTGGCTGGCCAGCTTCAGCGGGGTGATGCCGGCTTTAATTAAATCGGCCAGTGACGCCTGCAACTCAATGATCGCCAAGTCCACACCTTGGCTGCTGCCCCATTTCAAGGTTTTGAGGGGAAAGGTCTTGATGGTTTCGAGGGTGTCGTCAAAGTAATTGAAGCTGATATTGCCCTTGATCGGCAGATCCCGCTGCACGGCGCCGTTGAGGCGATGCAGGCAGTGGCTGCTGGTCAGCACATAGGCCGGCCCGGATATGCCTTCGGCGCTGCGAGTGTCCAGTAGGCTGGCGGTGCAGAGGGTTTGGTTTTCGTTTCTGATGCGACCCACGCCGCTCCAATGATCGTGCTGATGCTGTGCATTGCTCAGCAAGCGGGCTGAGTGGTGGTTGACCAGGCCCTCGCCGAAATCCTTGGGTGCGGCATACAGCAAGCCGCTGAGGCTACCGAGCAGCAGCCCCGAAATAACCACGCTGATGGTGTTCATGAAATGCCCTTGAAGAGTGAACGGAGGGTTCACTATTCAGGACCGGGAAGCGCGACGAGCTGTAGTTATCTAGGGGCCGGCCGGTAAGTGCCGTCTCGACCGTGGCCTGCCATCGCACGGTTGCTACGCACGCTGATCATCGACTTGATATCGATCCACTCGACGCCCTGAGCCTTGAGCTTGGGCAGCTCACGTTCCAGCACCGCCAGGGTTTGTGGATAAGGGTGGCCGATCATCACCGCCGAGCCCTGTTTGTGGGCGAGCTTGATCGCGGTTTGCAACTGCGTGGTGATGGCCGCTTCGGTGCGTTCGTCGTCGAGAAACACATCCCGCGAGACACTGGCCAGGCCGATTTTCTGTGCTTCGGCGGCGGCCACGGTTTGTGCGCTGGTGCGACTGTCGACGAAGAACTTGTGGCGCCGTTGCAATTCACCCATCAACCAGGCCATGGCCTGCGGTTGGGCGGTCATGCGGCTGCCCATGTGGTTATTGATGCCAGCGGTAAACGGCACAGCGTCGAACGCAGCCTCCAAGCGTTTGCCGAGTTCTTCGATCGGTAGCTCCGGGTGCCAGGCGAACGGGCCCGTGGCCGGGTCCATGGGCATGTGCAGGATCACGATCTTGCCGGCCTTGTGCGCTTCGCGGGCGAATTCGGCGGCGTGGGGCGTGTCGGGCATGATCGCGGTGGTCACGGGGCCGGGCAGGGCCAGCACGCGACGATCCCTGGGCAGGTTCTGCCCGAGGTCATCGATGATGAGGGTCAGGTAGGCTTTGTGTGTCTGGCTGGCAGGCGTCGCATGGGCGACGCCTGCCAGGCTGCACAGCACGGCGATGATCAGGGCAAAACGCATATCAACGGCTGCGCGTGATGCTCAAGCCCTTGAGCAGGCTCAGCGCCTGGGCCAGTTGGTAATCATCGTCCTGGGGCATCGGCTTGGCTTTGGCGCCGCTGCCGGTCGGCTGATCGGCGCCGCCGTTGCCATTGCCCAGGTGACCTTGCAGGTCGGCCTCTTTGTAATACTCGCTGTCGATCTCGTTGGTGATCTTGGCTTTGCGCACTTCGATGTCCGGCACGATGCCCTGGGCCTGGATCGAACGGCCGTTCGGCGTGTAGTACAGCGCGGTGGTGATCTTCAGGGCGCGCTCATTGTTCAGCGGCAGCACGGTCTGTACCGAGCCTTTGCCGAAGCTGGTGGTGCCCATCAGCACGCCGCGTTTCTGGTCTTGCAGAGCGCCGGCGACGATCTCCGAGGCCGAGGCACTGCCGCCGTTGATCAGCACGGCCAATGGCACGTTCTCGCTGAGGTCGTTACCGGTGGCCGAGAAGCGCAGCTCGGAGTTGGCGATACGGCCCTTGGTGTACACGATCAACCCTTTGGTGATGAAGTGGTCCACCACTTCCACCGCCGACTGTAAGACGCCGCCGGGGTTATTGCGCAGGTCGAGCACAATGCCGTTGAGTTTCTTGCCGTTGTCCTTGCGCAGCTTGGCCAGGGCCTTGGCTACTTCGTCGCCGGTCTTGACTTGGAACTGGGTGATGCGGATGTAGCCGTAGCCCGACTCCAGCAACTGGCTCTTCACGCTCTTGACCGTGATGGTCGCGCGGGTCAGCGTCACGTCGAACGGGTTACCGCCGTCGCGCACCAGGGTCAGGGTGATTTTCTGGCCGATCTTGCCGCGCATCTTGTCGACGGCTTCGGTCATGCTCTGGCCGCGGGTCGGCTGACCATTGATCTTGACGATAAAGTCGCCGGCCTGGATGCCGGCCTTGGAAGCAGGGGTGTCGTCGATCGGCGAGACCACTTTGATATTGCCGTCTTCGGAGCCGACCTCAATGCCCAGGCCACCGAATTCACCGCTGGTGCTCTCCTGCAGCTCGGCGAAATCTTCCGGGCCCAGGTAGGCGGAGTGTGGGTCGAGGTTGCTGAGCATGCCCTTGATGGCATTTTCCAGCAGGGTCTTGTCGTCCACGGGTTCAACGTAGGCTGCCTTGATCCGGTCCATGACCTCGGCGAACGTGCGCAGCTCATCCAGCGGCAACGGCGCCTTGGTGGTCGCGGCCGTGGCGGCGGGTGCAGCCGGAGCGGCCTGGTCGGCCAAAGCCAGAGGCGCGCCGATCACCAGAGCGATCGTCAGGGCCAGCGAAGTGAGGCGGGACAAATGCAGCATGTCGAACGAACTCCTAATGTAGATGCGACCCTTATCCTTGGGTTCTGCACCATTGTGCGGGATCGCTCGGGCGACCCTGCTGACGAATAGCGAAGTACAGCGCCGGGGTGTCCTGGCCGCCACTGTTACCGACAGTGGAGATGGACTCACCGGCTTTTACAACATCACCTGCCGACTTGAGTAATGTCTGATTGTGGCCGTAAAGGCTCAAATAGCCATTGCCGTGGTCGAGAATCACCAACAAACCGGCGCCGCGCAACCAATCGGCAAACACCACGCGCCCGCCGTGTACGGCGTGGACCGGGCTGCCGGCGGCGGCGCTGATCATCACCCCGTCCCATTTGGCGCGGGTGTCATCGCCACGGGTTTCCCCAAAGCGTGCCAATAGTCGACCATCAACTGGCCATGGAAGTTTGCCTCGCGCCGAAGCAAAGGGGCCGCCGAAGGACTCGCCGGCGCTGGAAACCAGTGGCCCCGGCGCTGTATGTGCCGGTTTGCGGGGTGCCGGAGCGTCGGTGGTGGCCGCCAGTTCAGCTTCGCGCTGACGCTTTTTTTCCGCTTCCTGCTGGGCGATCAGGGCTTTTTGCCGCGCTTCTTCGGCCTCGCGCGCCTGGCGGGCCAGGGTCTCTTCGATGGTCTTTAGTACTTTGGCCAGGTCGGCCTGGTCCTGCTCGCGGGCCTGCAACTTGGCATCGCGGGCTTTTACGTCGTCGTTGAGCTTGGCCAGCGCCAGTTGGCGTTCCTTGCGAACCTTGTCCAGTTCGTCGCGCTGGGCATTGAGGCTGCTTTTCTGGTCCTCCAGCTGAGACTGCTGGTTGGCGATTTCCTGCTCCACGTTCACCAACTGGCGCAGGGTCTCGTTGAAGCTTTTCAATTGCTCCAGACGGGCCTTGCTCAGGTAATCGTAATAGGTAAGGGTGCGCGCGAATTTTTCCGGGTTTTGCTGGTTGAGCAGCAGCTTGAGGTACTCCTGGCGGCCGCTCTGGTAAGCGGCGCGGGCCTGGATCGCGATCAGGCGTTGCTGTTCAACGCGTGCGCTCTGGAGTTTTTTTTTCTCAGCGTCGAGTCGCTCCAGTTCCGACTCGCTCTTCTTTAGTTCTTTTTGCAACTCCTGGACTTGCTTCTCCAGCTTGCCCATTTCGGTTTCTGTACCGCGCAGGTCCTTTTGCACTCCGGATTTTTCTTCCTGGAGTTTGCCAAGCAGCTTCTTCAGCTCGGCAATGTCCTGACGCGTAGCGTCCAACTGTTGTTGGGTTTGTGCGCGCTCGTCGGCAAACGCCGGTTGGAGCAGGCAGACAAGAACAAGGGTAATCAAGGCGCGAAGCATAGAGGCGGGCGACACCAGGGGAAAGGGACGGCCTAGTATGCCCGCCAAGCGCTGCAAAAAAAACGCCCAATTCGGGCAAGCGGACAAGATAGGCGCCGAGTGGCGGTGGTATGGCAAAAAGATATCTGCCAAACACTTAAAAGCCAGTGTGGGAGGGGGAAAGCCCTCTCACACTGTTTGTTTGGATCAGACCAGGATTGAGGTGCCAGTCATCTCTTTGGGCTTCTCCAACCCCATCAGCATCAGCATGGTCGGTGCCACATCCGCCAGCACGCCGCCTTTACGCACTTTGAAATCGCGCTTGCCGACGTAGATGAACGGCACGGGCTCGGTGGTGTGGGCGGTGTGAGCCTGGCCGGTGGATTCGTCGGACATCTGCTCGCAGTTGCCGTGGTCCGCCGTGATCAGCGCTTCGCCGCCGACTTTTTCCAGGGCGTCGACGATGCGGCCGACGCAGGTATCCAGGCATTCCACCGCCTTGGTTGCGGCTTCCAGGTTGCCGCTATGGCCGACCATGTCCCCGTTGGCGTAGTTGACCACGATCACGTCGTAACGCTGGTGGTCGATGGCGTCGACGATTTTGTCGGTGACTTCCGGTGCGCTCATTTCCGGCTGCAGATCGTAGGTGGCGACTTTCGGCGATGGAATCAGGATGCGCTCTTCGCCTGGGAACGGTTCTTCACGACCGCCGGAGAAGAAGAAGGTCACGTGAGCGTATTTCTCGGTTTCAGCGATACGCAGTTGGGTCTTGCCGTTTTTCGCCAGGTAGTCGCCAAGCACGTTGTCCAGGCTGCCCGGCGCGAAAGCTGCGGGGGCGGGAATGCTGGCGGCGTATTGGGTCAGGCCGACGTATTGCACTTTCGGCTGGCGGGCCCGTTCGAATTCCTTGAAGTCGTCTTCAACGAATACGCGGCTCAGCTCGCGGGCACGGTCGGCACGGAAGTTCATGAACACCACGGCATCGCCGTCTTCGACTTTGACCGGCTCGCCGATGGTGGTGGCCTTGACGAACTCATCGCTCTCGCCGCGGGCGTAGGCGGCTTCGAGACCTTCCTGGGCGGTGGCGGCGTTGAACTCGGCCTGGCCGTCGACGATCAGGTTGTAGGCTTGGGAGACGCGGTCCCAGCGATTGTCGCGGTCCATGGCGAAGTAACGGCCGATCAGGCTGGCGATGCGGCCCTTGCCCAGCGCGGTAAAGGTGGCATCCAGCAGTTCGATGGACGATTGCGCGCTTTTAGGTGGTGTGTCGCGACCGTCGAGGAAGGCGTGCAGGTAAATCTTATCGGCGCCGCGCTTAAAGGCCAGTTCGGCCATGGCCACCAAATGGTCCTGATGGCTGTGCACGCCGCCGTCGGACAGCAGACCCATGAAGTGCACGGCCTTGCCGGCCGCGACTGCTTTATCCACCGCCGCGCAGATGGTCGGGTTCTCGAAGAACTCGCCATCGCGGATCGCTTTGGTCACGCGGGTGAAGTCCTGATAGACCACTCGTCCGGCGCCGAGATTCATGTGGCCGACTTCCGAGTTGCCCATCTGGCCGTCCGGCAGGCCCACGTCCATGCCCGAACCGGAAATCAGGCCGTTGGGTACGCTGGCCGTGAGGCGGTCGAGGACGGGCTTGTTAGCCGCGTATACGGCGTTGTCGTGGTGGCTTTCACTGTGTCCGAAGCCATCGAGAATTATCAGGACCAAAGGTTTAGGCGTGGTAGTCATAGATCCTCTCGCGGCGTTAATAAAGGAAGGCAATTGAAAAGGGAGTGGCAGTTTAAAGCGAAGTTCCGAGCACGTCACCGCTTTACGGGGGTTGGCCCCCCCTGGCGGCTGTGTATACTTACCGCCATTTTAACGCCCTGGAACCTCCTTGATGGTTGATCACCTGATTGCATTTGCCACTGCCCATTATCTGCTCGTGGGTGCCTTTGTCATTCTGCTGGCGCTGCTGATCGCTCATGAAATGAGCCGTGGTGGCCGCAGCCTGAGCACGTCGGAACTGACCGCACTGGTCAACAAGGATGAGGCCGTTGTGGTGGATATCCGCCCGGCCAAGGATTTCGCCACCGGCCATATCGTCGGCGCATTGAACATCCCCCAGGACAAGCTGATCGCCCGCCTGGCCGAGCTGGAAAAGCACAAGGCCAAGACCATCATCCTGGTCGACGCCCAGGGCCAGCACGCCGGTACCCATGCCCGCGAGATGCTCAAGAGCGGCTTCACCGCCGCCAAGCTCTCCGGTGGCATCAGCAGCTGGCGCGCCGATAACCTGCCGCTGGTGAAGTGATATGAGCCAGGTCGTCGTATATTCCAGCGATTGGTGCCCGTACTGCATGCGGGCCAAGGCCCTGCTTGAGAAGAAGGGCGTTGCGTTCGAAGAGATCAAGGTCGACGGTAAGCCCCAGGTGCGTGCCGAAATGGCCCAGAAAGCGGGGCGTACGTCCGTGCCGCAGATCTGGATCGGCACCCAGCACGTCGGTGGTTGCGATGACCTGTTTGCTTTGGAGCGCGCCGGTAAACTCGATGCGCTGCTGGCCGCCTGACTCCCAAACCCTTAAAGACCCCAAGATAGAGAAGGATCTGCGATGACTGATCAACAGAACACCGAAGCAGCAGAAGCCCAAGGCCCGCAATTCTCGCTGCAACGGATCTATGTGCGTGACCTGTCCTTCGAAGCGCCGAAAAGCCCGGCCATCTTCCGTCAGGAGTGGACACCAAGCGTTGCCCTGGACCTGAACACCCGTCAGAAAGCCCTGGAAGGCGACTTCCACGAAGTGGTGCTGACCCTGTCGGTTACCGTCAAGAACGGCGAAGAAGTGGCTTTTATCGCTGAAGTGCAACAGGCCGGTATCTTCCTGATCCAAGGCCTGGACGAAGCTTCCATGAGCCACACGTTGGGTGCGTTCTGCCCGAACATCCTGTTCCCGTACGCTCGCGAGACCCTGGACAGCCTGGTGACCCGTGGTTCGTTCCCCGCATTGATGCTGGCGCCGGTGAACTTCGATGCCCTATACGCGCAAGAGCTGCAGCGCATGCAGCAGGAAGGCGCGCCGACGGTTCAGTAATCTGTAACCGACGCAGCACCCAATGTGGGAGGGGGCTTGCCCCCGATTGCGGTGGATCAGTCACACATAAGTTGACTGACACTTCGCCATCGGGGGGCAAGCCCCCTCCCACATTTGTTTTGTGTATTACTTGAAACCGAGTTGGCGCCAGCCTTCATAGACCGCCACGGCGACGGTATTGGACAGGTTCAGGCTGCGGCAGCCCTCGCGCATCGGCAGGCGCAGGCGATGGCCGTCGGGCAGGGCGTCGAGCACGTCGGCGGGCAAGCCACGGCTTTCCGGACCGAACAGAAACGCGTCGCCTTCGGCAAAACTGGCATCATGAAATGGGCGCGAGCCTTTGGTGGTAAACGCGAACAGCCGTGGATGGCCGAGGCTTTCCAGGCAACTGGCCAAATCGGCATGGCGCTTGAGGGTGGCGTACTCGTGGTAGTCCAGTCCCGCGCGACGCAGACGCTTGTCGTCCATGTCAAAGCCCAGGGGCTCGATCAAATGCAGGTGGCAGCCACTGTTGGCGCACAGCCTGATAACGTTGCCGGTATTCGGCGGAATTTCTGGTTGAAAAAGGATGACGTGAAACATGCACGGCTCCGAAGGCAAAGATGCGCTGCATTCTACCCCCGAAGAGGATCCAAGGCCGAAGCTATTGCCGAGGGTTATGGGGTCATTGGCGATTGTCGGCTTGATGGTGGGCCTGATGATCGGCCGCCTGACCATTCCCGACCCGGTTGAGTTGCAGCAGGTCGAAACGGCGCCGGACGGCGTGGTGGTGTGGTTCAACAGTGAGCCCCAACTGCACGGCGAACATATCGACGGCACCGTGGCGCTGTTATTCGACGCCCAGGGCAAGGCTGCCAGTGGGCAGCTCAAGGTCAACGATAAGGACGTGAATTGGCGCATTCGCAAGACCGATGGTGGCTTGCTGCTGAACCTGGTGGCGGCGCGGCCGTTGCGCGGAGAGTGGAAAGGCGCTGAGGTCGACGGCCGCTGGCGGCTGGAGATCCATCTCCAAGGGCAATAAAAGAGGGAGTTCCCGGCCTGCCTGTACCAGGGCTCCCAAAACAGGGTGAAGCCGTAAAGGCTTCGGCGTTAAAGAGGGGATTCTCGGCCTGCCTGTACCAAGGTCCCCGAAACTGGGTAGTACCAGGGTTATTGCAGGGCGCGTGCCAGAGTTTGCAATTTTCCCCAAAAAATCATGCCGAAAAGCGCAAAGCCCCGGAATTCGGGGCTTTGGCGGTTTAAGCTCAGCAGCGGTGTTTAGCGGCGGTGGTGTTCAGGCGCTCGTGTCGGTGCCCGATGCCGGTTCATGGTGCATTGAATCGGTGCACGACCCTGAAGCTCTGTGACGGTCAAAATGTGGCAGGGGGCTTGCCCCCGATGGCGGTGTATCAGGCACAGAGGTTGTGACTGACCTACTGCTATCGGGGGCAAGCCCCCTCCACATTAGACCTCGGTAGATTGGAGATCAGGCGTCGTCGCCCTCGTCATCGTCCCCACCATCCACCTTCATGCCCAGTTCCTTGATCTTGCGCGTCAAGGTATTGCGCCCCCAACCCAGCAATACAGCGGCATCGCGGCGGCGACCGGCGGTGTGCTTGAGGGCGGTTTCGATCATGATCCGTTCGAAGGCCGGCACGGCGCTGTCCAGCAGGTTCGACTGGCCGCGTGCCAGGGCCTGGTCGGCCCATTGGCGCAGGGCCTGTTCCCAGTTGGTCACCGGCGCGGAGTCCTGCGGCAGGCTCAGCAGCTCCGGGGGCAAGTCGCTGATGTGCACTTCGCGCCCGGACGCCATCACCGTGATCCAACGGCAGGTGTTCTCCAATTGGCGCACGTTGCCGGGCCATGGCAGGTTTTTCAGGTATTCCTCGGTCTCGCTCTTGAGCAGCTTCGGCTCGACGGCCAGTTCCTGGGCGGCGCGGCTGAGGAAGTGACGGGCGAGGGTCGGGATGTCTTCGCGACGATCCGACATGCGTGGGATATGGATGCGGATCACATTGAGGCGGTGGAACAAGTCCTCACGGAATTTGCCCGCGTGCACCAGGGTTTCCAGGTTCTGGTGGGTGGCGGCGATGATTCGCACATCGACCTTCACCGGGGTGTGCCCGCCAACACGGTAGAACTCCCCATCGGCCAGCACGCGCAGTAAGCGGGTCTGGGTGTCGGCCGGCATGTCGCCGATCTCGTCGAGGAATAGGGTGCCGCCGTCGGCCTGTTCGAAGCGACCGCGACGCAGGTTGGCCGCGCCGGTGAAGGCGCCTTTTTCGTGGCCGAACAGTTCCGACTCCATCAAATCCTTCGGAATCGCCGCCATGTTCAAGGCGATAAACGGCGAGGCCGCCCGTGGGCTGTGACGATGCAGGGCGTGGGCCACCAACTCTTTACCGGTACCCGATTCGCCGTTGATCAACACGGTGATGTTGGAATGACTCAAGCGCCCGATAGCGCGAAACACTTCTTGCATCGCCGGCGCTTCGCCGATGATTTCCGGGGTGCGCGTCAGTGTCGGCGGCGCTTCCTGGTTCTGCTGTTCCTGGGCGTGCTGGTTGGCGCGCTTGACCAGCGCCACGGCCTCGTCCACATCGAAAGGCTTGGGCAGGTATTCAAATGCGCCGCCCTGATAGGACGCCACGGCGCTGTCCAAGTCGGAGTGGGCGGTCATGATGATCACCGGCAGGCGCGGGTGCTGCTCGCGAATCCGCGCCAGCAGGTCGAGGCCGCTGGCGCCGGGCATGCGGATATCGGAGATGATCACATCGGGTTGCTGGCGCGCCAGGCGGCTCATCACGCCGTCGGCGCTGTCGAAGCTCTGGGTGGTCATGCCTTCCTGTTGCAAGGCTTTCTCCAGGACCCAGCGGATAGAACGGTCGTCATCGACGATCCACACAGTTTCACTACGGCTCATGTCGATGGGGCTCCTTGTTCCAGTGGCAGAAAGATCGAGAACGTGGTGTGGCCGGGATGGCTCTCACATTCGATCAGGCCCTGGTGCTGGCTGATGATGTTCTGGGTGATGGACAGGCCCAGCCCGGTACCGTCCGGACGGCCGCTGACCATGGGAAAGAAAATGGTTTCCTGCAGTTCCGCAGGAATGCCCGGGCCGTTGTCGATGATTTCGACTTTAGTCACCAGGCGATGGCGCACGTGGCCAATAGTGAACTGACGCAGGGCGCGGGTACGCAGGCAGATGCGGCCCAGGCGCAGTTCGTTCTGACTGCTGATGGCCTGCATGGCATTGCGCACAATATTGAGCACTGCCTGGATCATCTGCTCGCGGTCGATCAACACGTCGGGGATGCTTGGGTCGTAGTCGCGCACCAAGGTGATGCAGCCCTGGCTTTCGGCTTCGACCAGTTGGCAGACGCGCTCCAGCACTTCGTGCACGTTGGTCAGCGCCAGCGACGGCAACTTGTTGGAGCCGAGCATGCGATCCACCAGATTACGCAGGCGGTCGGCTTCTTCGATGATGACGTTGGTGTAGTCCTTGAGGTTCTCGTCCGGCAGCTCGCGGGCCAGTAACTGCGCCGCGCCACGGATTCCGCCGAGTGGGTTCTTGATCTCATGGGCCAAGCCGCGCACCAGCATCTTGCTGGTTTCCTGCTTGGACAGCTGCGCTTCCTCTTTGGTAATGCGCAGCAGGCGATCGCGGGGGTGTACTTCAAGCAGCAGCAGCGTGGCGCCGTTGCTCAGGATCGGGGTTACGGCGTAGTCGACGGTGAGGGTCTGGCCGGTAAGGGCGGTGAGCATCGCTTCGCGCTTGGTGAAGGGGTGCGCCTGTTCAACCGCCTGGCGCAACGAACTCAAGGCCTCGGCCGACTCGGTGAACAATTCGCTGATGAACTGCCCATGGCTGCGCTGGCCGCTGATGGCCAGGAGCATTTCCGCCGCCGGGTTCATGTACTCAAGACGTAGATCGTCATTGAGCAGGATGGTCGCGGTGGTCAGGTTGTCGAGTAGCAAACGGTGCAGTGCATCGCTGATGGTCATCAGGACCTCTTTTGGAGCAAGGCGCGGGCTTGAGGCACACGCTGATACCAAGAAAATGCAAAAACCAAACCAAGGCTCCGAAAAGAAGCGCGCAGGCCCTGAAATAAGGGTTTTTGGCGCGAAACTGTGGCGTTCTGCCAGCTTTATCGTGAAGTTTCGAACCAAAATGGGTTTTCGGATTGGGTAGGGTGCAACTTGTTGCACCAATATAGTGCGAATTGATGACGTTTGTTCAGCAAGCGTGAAGGCAGGATCGTTTGGGGCAAACGATCCTGCGATGCATAAGGCGGTCAGTGGGTTTGCGAAAGCGGTATACCGGGGCTACCGGCATAGAACACCAGCAGTTCGACCGGCGTGTCGCCCGTACTGCCGCGATGCTCGATGCCCACCATTTCGGCCAGCGTATCGCCTTGGCGCAATGTGCGGGTGGCACCGCTCTCACGGGCTTCGACCTGCAATTCGCCGGAAAGGATATACGCCGCGTTGGGTATGGGATGGGTGTGCCACGGCAATTGGGTATTGGCCGGGATATTGAGGCGTATCAGGGTCAACTGTGGAGCGCCCGAAGGGTAAGCCGTGTAAGGCGTGCCGTCCCATGACTCGTTGCTTTGCAGCAGTAACTCGGTTTTGATGGGGGCCGTATTCGGTTGTGGGGTGGTGCAGCCGAGCGCGGACAAGCACGCGGCTGCAGCGATCAAGCCGTTGAAGGATTTCATGGGGCCATCCTGTGTGGTCAATGACCCGCCAGGCTAGGGTTAGCCCCCAATCGGAAGATGCCGGAAACTGCCTAGGATGAGGTAGTCCACGTATTTATTTGCTGGCAGGCGCCTGGAGGCATAGCTCGCCAGTGGCGCGGGCTCTTGCTATCTGCATCAAGGGCTCGTGCAGTGGCTCGTGAATCGCCCTGGCCACCCATTGAGGGCATTGCGGGTTGTTACGCTGTGGGGCGAAGTCGGCTAATTGCTGCAAGAGGCGTTTTTGCAGCTGATCCAGCTGCGGGCGGATTTTACCCACCAAGTCCGGGCGTGGCAGATCCGGGGCCTTGCCCATGAACTGCCAGTCGGACAAGCGCGTGTATTGCACGAGTTTGTTGGCCTCGATCTGCGCGGCGAAAAACTGCTCGGCAACGGCGGGGTCGAGTTTGTAGCTGGGCGCCTGGGCGGCGACGCTGGCGAGCACTTCCTGTTCGCGCTGTTTATCTTCTACCGGCTTTTTGCTGTCCCATTTGCTCAGCGCGACCTGGTCGGCGATGGCCAGGCGTTCGGTGATGCTGTTGAGTAAAGGTTCCAGGCCGGGCGGCGCAGCGCTGGCGCTGGCGCTGACCAATAACAAAGCGAACACAAGTCGACGTTTCAAGGCTGATCTCCTTGTGGGAGGGGCTACATCCGATGGCAGAGTGTCAGTCAGCACCTGTATCAGCTGATCCACCGCTATCGGGAGCAAGCTCCCTCCCACCTTTTTGATTGGGTTTGCAGATACGGAGCTATGTAATGTCCGGGCAAAAAAAAGACCTCCCGAAGGAGGCCTTTTTCATCGCGCTACGTCAAGCAGCGCAACCGGATCAGCAGCTGTAGTACAGCTCGTATTCCAGTGGGTGTACGAAGGTGCGTACTTTGATTTCTTCTTCGCTTTTCAGGGCGATGTAGGCATCGATAAAGTCGTCGCTGAACACGCCGCCTTTGGTCAGGAACGCACGGCCCTTGTCCAGCTCTTCCAGGGCTTCTTTCAGGCTGCCGCACACTTGTGGGATCTCTTTGGCCTCTTCAGGCGGCAGGTCGTACAAGTTTTTGTCGGCGGCGTCGCCAGGGTGGATCTTGTTCTGGATGCCGTCCAGGCCAGCCATCAGCAGGGCGGCAAAGCCCAGGTATGGGTTGGCTGCCGGATCCGGGAAGCGAGCTTCGATACGGCGAGCGCGAGGGCTGGACACGTAAGGAATACGGATCGAAGCCGAACGGTTGCGAGCCGAGTAGGCCAGCATTACAGGTGCTTCGAAACCTGGGACCAGACGCTTGTAGGAGTTGGTCGATGGGTTGGTGAAGCCGTTCAGGGCCTTACCGTGCTTGATGATGCCGCCGATGAAGTACAGGGCGGTGTCGGACAGGCCGGCATAACCTTCGCCAGCGAAGGTGTTCTTGCCATCTTTGGCGATGGACAGGTGAACGTGCATACCCGAACCGTTATCGCCGTACAGAGGCTTAGGCATGAAGGTAGCGGTACGGCCGTAAGCTACGGCAGTGTTGTGCACGCAGTATTTCAGGGTCTGAACTTCGTCAGCCTTGGCCACCAGGGTGTTGAACTTCACACCGATTTCGTTCTGGCCGGCAGTGGCCACTTCGTGGTGGTGCACTTCGATGACCAGGCCCATGTCTTCCATGGCGTTGCACATGGCGGTACGGATTTCGTGGTCGTGGTCGAATGGCGGAACTGGGAAGTAGCCACCTTTGATACCTGGACGGTGGCCATGGTTGCCGCCTTCCACGTCCTGGTCGGACATCCACGAACCTTGTTCGGAGTAGATTTTGAACATGGAGCCGGAGATGTCGGATTTGAACTTCACTTCGTCGAAGATGAAGAACTCTGGCTCCGGGCCTACGAATACGGTGTCACCGATACCGGTGGACTTGAGGTATTCCTCGGCACGCTTGGCGATCGCACGTGGGTCGCGGTCGTAGCCTTGCATGGTCGAAGGCTCGATTACGTCGCATACCAGGATCAGGGTCGGCTCTTCGGTGAATGGGTCCAGCACGGCAGTGCTGTCGTCCGGCATCAGGATCATGTCGGAGGCTTCGATGCCTTTCCAGCCAGCAATGGAGGAACCGTCGAACATTTTGCCTTCTTCGAAGAAAGCTTCATCCAGCGCGTCGCGAGCCGGCATGGTCACGTGGTGCTGAGTGCCTTTGGTGTCCGTGAAGCGCAGATCAATCCATTTAACGTCATGATCTTTGATGAGTTGAACCGACTTCGACATAGTGTCCTCCGGGTGGCTTCGGGCTGGGGTAGTGGAGTTAGCCCTTAGAATGTGGGTGATGCCGGCGCGGATACTCCGCCATGGCAACCTGCCTCACAAGAGAGCAAATTGCATGCCAGTGCGCCAACATGGGTTTTCTGTTCCAAAAACGCCCCTATAAAGGTGCATTGCGACAAAACTGCAAAAACAGCGCACCGCAATGTGGCGCGGCTCGCGTTAAACGCACTGCTTTAGTGCGTGGCGGTTGAAGTGCATATTAACTGGTTAAACCTTGAGCGATTTCCGCTATAATCCGCGCCCCCCTTTTTCGGCAGGCCCTGCGCGCGCTGTTTCCATGAAATTAATCGTTAAAGTCTTCCCCGAGATCACCATCAAAAGCCGACCGGTACGGACGCGTTTCATCCGTCAGTTGGCCAAGAACATCCGTGCCGTGCTCCGCGATCTGGACCCGGCTGTGGTGGTGAACGGCGTGTGGGACAACCTCGAACTGGAAACCCGTGTTACCGACCCCAAAGCCTTGAAGGATATGACCGAACGCCTGAGCTGCATGCCGGGCATCGCGCATTTTCTGCAGGTGGACGAATACCCGCTCGGCGACTTCGACGACATCACCGAGAAGTGCAAACGGCACTACGGCAGCTCGCTGGAAGGCAAGATTTTTTCTGTGCGCTGCAAGCGTGCCGGCAAGCATCCGTTCAGCTCGATGGACGTCGAGAAATACGTCGGCAGCAAGCTGCGTCGCGAGTGCGGCGCCGCCGGAATCTCCCTGAAAGCGCCGCAAATTGAAGTGCGCATGGAAATTCGCGACCAACGGTTGTTTGTGATCCACAGCCAGCACAACAGCATCGGCGGTTACCCGCTGGGCGCCCTGGAACAGACCCTGGTATTGATGTCCGGCGGTTTCGATTCCACGGTGGCGGCCTACCAGATCATGCGCCGCGGCCTGATGAGCCACTTCTGCTTCTTCAACCTGGGCGGGCGTGCACATGAATTGGGCGTGATGGAAGTCGCGCACTATATCTGGAAGAAATACGGCAGCTCCCAGCGTGTGCTATTTGTGAGCGTGCCGTTCGAGGAAGTGCTGGGAGAAATTCTCGGCAAAGTCGATAACAGTCATATGGGCGTAGTATTGAAGCGTATGATGTTGCGCGCTGCGTCCCGAATTGCCGATCAATTGCAGATCGACGCGCTGGTGACCGGTGAAGCGATTTCCCAGGTGTCCAGCCAGACTCTGCCCAACCTGTCGATCATCGACTGCGTCACCGAGAAGCTGGTGTTGCGTCCGCTGATCGCCAGTCACAAGCAGGACATCATCGACCTGGCAGAGCAAATCGGCACCGCCGACTTTGCCAAACATATGCCGGAGTACTGCGGGGTCATTTCGGTGAACCCCAAGACCCACGCCAAGCGTCACCGCGTGGAGCATGAAGAGAAAGAATTCGACATGGCGATTCTGGAGCGTGCGCTCGAGAACGCCAAACTGGTCCCGATCGATCGCGTGATCGACGAGTTGGGCCAGGATGTGCAGATCGAAGAAGTCAGCGAAGCCCTGGCCGGCCAGATCGTCATCGACATCCGTCACCCGGATGCCGCCGAGGACGAGCCGCTGGAGATTCCTGGCATCGACGTACAAACGCTGCCGTTCTATGCATTGAACGCGCGTTTCAAGGAACTGGATAACAGCCGTCAGTACCTGTTGTATTGCGACAAAGGCGTCATGAGTCGCCTGCATGCTCACCATTTGCTCAGTGAGGGGCATGCCAATGTGCGCGTTTATCGACCGAGCTAAGAGCCCGGGGCTGTTTGCCTGTGGCCTGCGTCACCGGCCCCCCGACTCTGCCGTCAAGCTGTAACGGCAAGGCCTGACTCTACTGTTAATCGCTGCCACGACCTGACAGCACACCGAATCCTCTGATCGAGATACACAAGTGATCGAAAATCTACGTAACATCGCCATCATTGCTCACGTTGACCATGGTAAGACCACCCTGGTAGACAAACTCCTGCGTCAATCCGGCACCCTGGAGCGCAACGAGCTCAACGACGAGCGCGTGATGGACTCCAACGACCAGGAAAAAGAGCGCGGTATTACCATCCTGGCGAAAAACACCGCCATCAACTGGAACGGCTACCACATCAACATCGTGGACACCCCGGGCCACGCCGACTTCGGCGGCGAAGTAGAACGCGTAATGTCGATGGTCGACTCCGTGCTGCTGCTGGTTGACGCTCAAGACGGCCCTATGCCGCAAACCCGTTTCGTGACCAAGAAGGCGTTCGAAGCCGGCCTGCGTCCGATCGTGTGCATCAACAAGGTTGACCGTCCAGGCGCGCGTCCGGACTGGGTTCTGGACCAGATCTTCGACCTGTTCGACAACCTGGGTGCCACCGAAGAACAGCTGGACTTCAAAGTCGTCTACGCCTCGGCCCTGAACGGCATTGCCGGTCTGGACCACAACGACATGGCCGAAGACATGACCCCGCTGTACCAGTCGATCGTCGACAACGTACCAGCACCGGCTGTTGACCGTGACGGCGCGTTCCAGATGCAGATCTCCGCACTGGACTACAACAGCTTCCTGGGTGTTATCGGCGTTGGCCGTATCGCTCGTGGTCGCGTCAAGCCGAACACCCCGGTTGTGGCTATCGGCGCCGACGGCAAGAAGCGCAATGGTCGTATCCTGAAGCTGATGGGTCACCACGGCCTGCACCGCATCGACGTCGAAGAAGCTGCAGCCGGCGACATCGTGTGCATCAGCGGTATGGACTCGCTGTTCATCTCCGACACCCTGTGCCACCCGGACACCGTAGAAGCGATGAAGCCGTTGACCGTCGACGAGCCAACCGTTTCCATGACCTTCCAGGTAAACGACTCGCCGTTCTGCGGTAAAGAAGGCAAGTTCGTGACCTCCCGTAACATCAAGGAGCGTCTGGACAAAGAGCTGCTGTACAACGTTGCACTGCGCGTTGAAGAAGGCGACTCGGCCGACAAGTTCAAGGTCTCCGGCCGTGGTGAGCTGCACCTCTCGGTACTGATCGAAACCATGCGTCGCGAAGGCTTCGAAATGGGTGTTGGTCGTCCGGAAGTGATCATCCGTCAAGTTGACGGCGTGAAGCAGGAACCGTTCGAAAACGTCACCATCGACACCCCTGAAGAATCCCAGGGCAAGGTCATGGAAGAGATGGGCCTGCGTAAGGGCGACCTGACCAACATGGTGCCGGATGGCAAAGGCCGTGTTCGTCTGGAGTACAACATCCCTGCTCGCGGTCTGATCGGTTTCCGTAACCAGTTCCTGACCCTGACCAACGGTGCTGGCATCCTGACCTCGATCTTCGATCGCTACGACACCATGAAGTCCGGCGACATGTCCGGTCGTCAGAACGGTGTTCTGGTTTCGGTTGAAACCGGCAAGGCGCTGACCTACTCCCTGGAAACTCTCCAGGCACGCGGCAAGCTGTTCGTTGAACACGGTCAAGAGATCTACAACGGTCAGATCGTTGGTCTGAACAGCCGTGACAACGACATGGGCGTCAACCCAACCAAAGGTAAGAAGCTCGACAACATGCGTGCTTCGGGTAAAGACGAAACCATCGCCCTGGTTCCACCTGTTCGCTTCACCCTGGAACAGGCCCTGGAATTCATCCAGGACGACGAGCTGTGCGAAGTCACGCCGAAGTCGATCCGCCTGCGTAAGAAGATCCTGGACGAAGGCGAGCGTACCCGCGCTGCCAAGAAAGCCAAGAACTGAGTTAACTCAGGCTGAATGAAAAACGCCCCCGGTCGAAAGGCCGGGGGCGTTTTTTTATGCCTGCAGATTTTGGGGTGGCTGTTCTGGCCTCATCGGGGGCAAGCCCCCTCCCACCTTTGAATGTGTTCACAGATCAAAATGTGGGAGGAGGCTTGCCCCCGATAGGGCCCTCAAGCCCCCCACAAAACCCCGATCAGAACTTATCGAGGGTCTTGAAGTTAGTCTCGCGCACCACTTCTTTGGGCTTATACGCGCAATACCCCGGCCGCGGCCCGATCTTCGGGTGGTTGCGGCAAGTGTCCGGGCGTTTGTCATAAATAGTGCAGAAGCGGGTTTTACGATCCAGGTACAGGCAGTCGTTGTTGCTCATGCGCTGCAGGGTAAAAATCTCGGATTTGTTGTTGTAGCGCTCGACGATGCCTTCCTTCTGCAACCGCTTGGCGATGTTCTTCGGCGGGTCGCCGCGTTCGAACTCATCGACGATACCAATGCGGATCAGGTCCTTGATCTTCACCTCAACCGGCAGCGTGCAGCAGCTGGACACGCAGCCGCCGCACATATGGCTGGAGTATTTCTGCCAGGTTTCGAGACGGTCGAGTTCCGCGGCGGCGATCAGTTGAGGCTTCATCAGGGTTCCAGGGTGGGGCGGTATCAGGGCGCGCGATCATACCGGGATTGGTGCTTTTTTGAACAATATTTTGCGGTTTTCGGCTAAAAGGCGGCGCGGCGCAGGATCGGGCACGGCCCCTGCATCTAATTCCGGCAACGGTGAATGAGTTAAAAAACTGCCGAACCAGAGCCTCTGCCGTCTGTCAGACCGACTAGGCTCTAGCAACTCCTTCAATCTCGCCCGAGGTCACACCGATGTCTCAGGAACCGCTTGCACGAGAAGCAGAGGTAGCCGCGTTTCGCGATGCTGTCTTGACCAAACTCACCTATGCGGTGGGCAAGGACCCCGATCATGCCTTCGACCACGACTGGTTCGAAGCCATTGCTCTGGCCGCCCGCGACCAAATGGTCGACCACTGGATGGATCACACCCGACGCATCTACCGTAAAGGCCAGAAGCGGGTGTACTACCTCTCCCTTGAATTCCTTATTGGCCGCCTGCTCTACGACAGCCTGAGCAACCTGGGCGTGCTGGAAATCGCCCGCGATGCGCTGGCCGAGCTGGGCGTCGACCTGGAGCGCATTCGTCTGCTGGAGCCCGACGCGGCCCTCGGCAACGGGGGCCTCGGCCGTCTGGCGGCGTGTTTTATGGAAAGCATGTCGACCTTGGGCATTGCCGGCCACGGTTATGGCATCCGCTATGAACACGGCCTGTTCCGCCAGGCCGTTGTCGACGGCTGGCAGCAAGAGCAGACCGAACGCTGGCTGGATTTCGGCAACCCTTGGGAATTCGAACGGGCAGAAGTGATTTACCCGATCGGTTTTGGCGGTAGCGTCGAAACATTGGCGGATGCCTCCGGCAAGATGATCCAGGTCTGGTCGCCCAACGAAACCGTACGCGCCGTGGCCTATGACACGCCGGTGGTCGGCTGGCGCGGCGCAAGCGTCAACACCCTGCGCCTGTGGCGTGCCCGCGCGGTGGAAGACTTGCACCTGGAGCGTTTCAACGCCGGTGACCACTTGGGTGCGGTGGCCGAAGTGGCCCGTGCCGAGAGCATCTCCCGCGTGCTGTACCCGGCCGACAGCACCGAAGCGGGGCAGGAACTGCGCCTGCGTCAGGAGTACTTCTTTGTTTCGGCCTCGCTGCAAGACCTGCTGCGTCGCCACAAGAACATGCACGGTTCGGTCTTGAGCCTGGGCGAACACGCCGCCATCCAGCTCAACGACACGCACCCGTCCATCGCCGTGGCGGAGTTGATGCGTCAATTGGTCGACCTGCACGATATTCCGTGGGAAGCCGCGTGGGACGTGACCGTCGAAACCCTGTCCTACACCAACCACACGTTGCTGCCCGAGGCCCTGGAAACCTGGCCTGTAGGATTGATGGAACGCATGCTGCCCCGGCATATGCAGATCATCTACCTGATCAACGCCCAGCATATCGACTCGCTGCGCGCCAAGGGCATCCACGATTTCGACGTGTTGCGCGCCGTGTCGCTGATCGAAGAAGACAACGGCCGCCGCGTGCGCATGGGCAACCTGGCGTTCCTCGGGTCCCATAGCGTCAACGGCGTGTCCGGCCTGCACACCCAACTGATGCGCAGCACGGTGTTCTCCGAACTGCACAAGCTGTACCCGGAACGTATCAACAATAAAACCAACGGCATCACCTTCCGCCGCTGGCTGTATCAGGCCAACCCCCAGCTCACCCAGATGCTGGTGGACGCTTTGGGTCCTGACATCCTCGACAACATGGAGACGCGCCTGGGCGAGCTGGAAACCTTCGCCGAGAAACAGGCGTTCCGCAAATCCTTCGCCGAGCAGCGTCTGCACAGCAAGCGTGCCCTGGCCGAGATCATCCACGAGCGCCTGGGCATTTCGGTGAACCCGGCGGCGATGTTCGACGTGCAGGTCAAGCGCATCCACGAATACAAACGCCAGTTGCTTAACCTGCTGCACACCGTGGCGCTGTACCAGGCGATCCGTGCCGAGCCGGAAACCGACTGGGTGCCGCGCGTGAAGATCTTCGCCGGCAAGGCTGCGGCGAGTTATCACCAGGCCAAGTTGATCATCAAGTTGACCAACGACATCGCCCGCACCGTCAACAACGACCCGACCGTGCGCGGCCTGCTCAAAGTGGTGTTTTTGCCCAACTACAACGTCAGCCTGGCCGAGAGCATCATCCCGGCGGCGGATTTGTCGGAGCAGATCTCCACGGCAGGCTTCGAAGCCTCGGGCACCAGCAACATGAAGTTCGGTCTCAACGGCGCGTTGACCATCGGCACCATGGACGGCGCCAACGTGGAAATGCACGAGCGCGTGGGCGCCGACCACATGTTTATCTTCGGCCTCAGCGCTCAGCAGGTGGAAGCGCGCAAACACGCCGGTGAATTCCACGCCGGGCCGGACATCGCCGCGTCCCATCGCCTCAACGATGTGCTGCAAGCGATCCGGGGCGGGGTGTTCTCGCCTGACGATCCGGGCCGCTATGTGGGCTTGATCGACGGGCTGATCGATTACGACCGCTTCCTGGTGTGCGCCGACTTCGATTCTTATTGGGAGGCCCAGGCCCGGGTCGAAGCGCATTGGCACGATTCCAAGGCGTGGTGGCGTTCGGCGGTGCTCAATACCGCACGAATGGGGTGGTTCTCGTCGGACCGGACCATCCGCGAATACGCTACCGAGATCTGGAAAGCACTCGACTAAGCAGCGCAGTTTGAAAGTGTGGGAGGGGGCTTGCCCCCGATGGCAGGGTGTCAGTTTGCAGATATGTGGACTGGTACACCGCTATTGGGGGTAAGCCCCCTGCCACATTGGTTGCGCGTCGATATACTGAGCGCCGGTTTGCTTAGGGAATATCGTTCATGCAATGGATTTTCATGCTGATAGGGCTGGTGCTCGGCTGGACGCTCGATGAGTCGTTCTATGATGCGGGCATCGGTGGGCTGTTGGGGTTGGGCATTGGCCAGGCGATCCGCCTGTCGATGCTGTCGTCCCAAGCGGACCAACAGGCTCGTCAGCTGGAGGCCGCGCAAAAAGCCCTGAGCGCCGTCGAGCAGCGTCTGGCGCAGTTGGAAAGACCCGCGCGACAACCTGATCCCACACCTGCGCCGCCGGTATTTGTCGAAACGCCTGTGGCCGAAGCTCCCCAAGCCGCACCGCCACCCAAGGCAGTCGAACTGGTTTGGGAATTACCGCCTGAACTGGCCCCGGTGGCCGTTACCAAGCAAGCCAGCCAACCGTTGCCCGCCGACGTGTGGGCACCGGCTCCAACACCTGCGCCTGCACCGCTCCCCAAAGAACCGGTCGTACCCCGTGGCCCCACCCTGATCGAGCGCGCCCTCGGCGGCGCGCGGAATTGGCTGTTTGGCGGCAATACCGTGCTGCGCGTCGGGGTGGTGCTGTTGTTTCTCGGCCTGGCGTTCCTGTTGCGCTATGCCACCGAAGGCATGGTGGTGCCGATCGAAGTGCGTTACGCCGGTGTGGCGGCGGCGGCCATCGGCCTGCTGGGTTTGGGCTGGTGGTTGCGACTGCGCAACAGCAACTATGGGGTGATGCTGCAAGGCACCGGGATTGCAGTGCTGTACCTCACGGTATTCGCCGCGATGCGCCTGCATCCGCTGATCGATCCGAGTGCGGCGCTGGGCCTGTTGGTGGCGGTGACGGTGTTCTCGGCGATCCTGGCGATTACCCAGGACGCGCTGGGGTTGGCCTGCGCGGCGGCGCTTGGCGGGTTCGCCGCGCCGATTCTGACCTCTACCGGGTCGGGCAATCATGTGGCGCTGTTCAGTTACTTTGCCTTGCTCAACACTGGCATCCTCGCCATCGCCTGGTTCAAGGCCTGGCGCTTGCTCAACCTGATCGGTTTTGTCGGCACCTTCGGCATTGGCTTCGCCTGGGGCTTGCGTTCCTACACCCCGGAATTGCTGTGGAGCACCGAACCGTTTCTGGTGTTGTTCTTCCTGATGTACCTGGCCATCGGCCTGTTGTTCGCGCGCCGCAAATTGCTGCAGATGCGCGACGCGCCGCAAGACGATAGCCGTTGCGCACTGTTGCGCTGGTCGGCGGCCAAAGGTGATTACGTCGATGGCAGTATGCTGTTCGGCCCGCCGCTGGTGGGCTTTGGCTTGCAATTCGCGTTGGTGCAGCACTTGGAATTCGCGGCGGCGTTCAGCGCGTTGGGCCTGGGCATCATCTATATGGGCTTGGCCCGAGTGCTCAGCGGCGGGCGCGCCTTGCTGCTGGCGGAAACCTGTCTGGCCCTCGGTGTGATTTTCGCCAGCCTGGCTATTCCGCTGGGGCTGGACGCACGCTGGACCGCTGCCGCCTGGGCCGTGGAAGGCGCCGGGATCTTCTGGCTGGGCTTGCGCCAGCAGCGGTCATTGGCGCGAGCATTCGGCCTGTTGCTGCAATTGGGTTCGGCGCTGGCGTTCCTCAGCGAATTGCAGCTGGGCGAGCGTACCTTGCTGCAAGGCGCGCCACTGGGCGCACTGCTGCTGGGCGTGGCGTTGCTGTTCAGCTTCGACCAATTGCGCAAAGCCTCGGCCGAGCAGGCCGCAGAATGGGAGCGCAAGGGCCTGCCGCTACTGGCGAGCCTCGGTTTGAGCTGTCTGTACCTGCTGGCACCGTTGTTGTTGCTGACCCAAGGCACCGCGATCAGTTGGGCCATCGCCGGCCTGGCGACCCTATTTGTCGGCCTGCGCATCGGCTCGCGGACTTTCCTGTTTACTGCGTTCGCCGTGCAATTGTTGGGCGGCGCACTGTTCCTGCTGCGCCTGCGAAGCGGTGAAGGCGCTGCGGTGTTCGACGCCGGTTGGAGCGGTTTGCTGACCGCATCATTGATCGGCCTGGCCTTGATCGGCGGCATGTTGCTGGCGGTACGTGACGATACGGTGCGCGGCGATGTGCGGTTGTTGCGTGGGTTGTCGGTGGTGCTGCTCGCCGGCCTGGTATTGATCAACCTCGCGGTGCTGTTTGTGCTGCCTTGGGCCAGCGCCAGCGGCGTGTGGGCGGTCAGTGGCCTGTTGATCATCTGGCTGAGCCTGTACCTGCAACAACGCGTGAGTTTTGTATTTGGGTTGTTGCTGCAACTGATCGGCGGCGGTTCGTTCCTGCTGTCGGTGCCGGCGCTGCTCGGGCCGTTGTCCGGTGAAGATCTGCGGCCCTTGGCCCACAGCGGCTTCTGGACCCCGATGGTGCTGGGCCTGGCCGCGCTGGTCGGCGCTTGGCGCCTGCAACGTCAACCCCATGCGCCCTTGTTTGCTGCCCTGAAGCTGCAACGTCTGTCCGACCTGTTGCTGGTGTGGGGCGCGGCCTGGTGGACCCTGGCGGCGAGCGGCGAAGTGCTGCGGTTTATTCCCGGCGAACTGCAGGGCGCATTCTGGCTGGGAATCGCGGCGCTCAGCGTGGCGATCTGGAGTGTCTGTGCAACGCGCCTGCGCTGGGCTTCCCTGGGCATGCTGTGCACCTTGCTGATGCCGGCGGCGGGTATGGTGTTGCTGGTGTCCGCCCACACCTATTACCACCCAGCGGCGCATTACGGCTGGCTGGCTTGGCTGGCGGTGTTTGCCGTGCATTTCCTCTCGCTGCGGCAGTTGGCGCCAGTGGTGCCGGGCAAGGTGCTGAGCGTCGCCCATGTGCTGGGCTGCTGGATGCTGATCGGCGTGCTGGCCCTGGAGCTGCGTTACGGCCTGTTGAGCCTATCCAGCGAATACAACGCCTGGCGTTGGCTGGGTTGGGCGATTCTGCCGAGCCTGTACCTGGTGCTGGCCGCCGCGCCGCGTCAATGGCCGTGGCCGGTGGCGGCGTATTCACGGGAATATCGTGTGCTGGCCGCGCTGCCGTTGGCGGTGCTGATGCTCGGTTGGTTCTGGCTGGCCAACACGTTCAGCGACGGCACGGCCGAGCCGCTGCCTTACGTACCCTTGCTCAATCCGTTGGACTTGGGCCTGCTGTTCGCCTTGTTGGGTGTGTACCTGTTGTCGCGTAGTGTGGCGCCCCAGCGTGGGCCGCGGGCGCAGTTGATCGCACAGGGTGTGGCGGGGCTGTCGCTGTTTGCGTTCTTCACCGCGCTGGTGATGCGTACTGCGCACCATTGGGGCGGCGTGCCGTTTCATCTGGATGCGCTGCTGGCGTCAATGCTGGTGCAGGCCAGCCTGTCGATCGTGTGGACGCTGATCGCCCTCGGCCTGATGATCGGCGGCCATCTGCGTCACCGTCGTGACGTGTGGCTGATCGGTGCGGCGCTGATTGCAGTGGTGGTCGCCAAGCTGTTCTTTGTCGAATTGAGCAACCGTGGCGGCCTGGCGCGGATCGTGTCGTTTATCGGTGTGGGCGGGTTGTTGCTGGTGGTGGGTTATTTCGCGCCGCTGCCGCCCAAGCGTGCCGAACCTGTGTTGGAAATGGAAGGAGCAAGCTCTTGATCGGTAAGTTGAGTGTGGCCTTGGCCGGCGTGTGTGTGGCGCTGTGTGTGGGGGCCCAGGAGGGCCCGGCTGATTTCACTACGCAGGTGCCGCTGGCAGTCAGCGGCAACGGCCCCTGGTATCGCCTGGAATTGCCCTTGGCCGTGCAACTGAACGCGCGCCAGGCCGATCTTAGCGACGTGCGCGTGTTCAACGCCGCTGGTGAGCTCCAGGCGTATGCGTTGTCGCGCCAGGCCGCCTCAAGCACGGAAAGCCGCTCGGTTACCGACGTGAAGTGGTTCCCGCTGTACGCGGCCGACACCCGCGAAACCTTGCCCGGCGTGGTGATGAAAACCACCACCGAAGGCACCCTGGTGGAAATCAAACCGTCCTCGGTCGCCAAGCCCGGTACGCAGGTGTTGCGTGGCTGGGTGCTGGATGCCAGTGCGATCAAGGCGCCGTTGCAGCAGTTGAACCTCGACTGGAGCCGTGAGCAGGAAGGCTTCCAGCGCTTCACTATCGAAGCCAGCGATGATTTGCAGCACTGGGAATCCTGGGGCGATGGGCAAGTGGCGCGATTGTCGTTCGCCGACGAGCGGGTAGAGCAGCATGACATCAGCCTGCCCGGGCAATCGGCGCGTTACCTGCGCCTGCTGTGGCAGGGCCAGGCCGCGCCACTGCTGACTTCGGCCAAGCTGGTGAGCGCCACCCGCAGCAGCCTGCCGCAGCCGTTGGTGTGGTCGCCGCCGCTGGCGGGCACGCGGCTGGGGGCCGGTGAATACAGCTGGCAACTGCCCACGGGCCTGAGTGCCGAGCGTGTGCGCATCGAATTGTCGCAGCCCAACACCCTGGCGCCGGTGAGTGTGTCGGGGCGCCGTGACAACAAGCAGACCTGGCAACCACTGAGTTCGGGCCTGCTGTACCGCCTGACCCAGAACGGCCAGGATGTTGTGCAGGATGAGTTGGCATTGCCGGGCCAGGTGCTGAACCAGATCCGCTTGCAGGTCGACGAACGCGGCGGCGGCCTGGGCGCCGAAGCGCCGGCCTTGCGCTTTGCGGTGCGCGCCACGCAAGTGGTGTTCCTGGCGCGGGGCGAACCGCCGTTCACCCTGGCGTTGGGCAATGCCACGGTGAAGGCGGCGAACTTGCCGTTGTCCACGCTGATTCCTGACTACAGCGCCGAGCGTCTCAAGTCCCTGGGGCAAGCCAAGGTGGTGGGGGCGGCAGTGGTCAAGGCGCCTGCCGTCACCGTGGCGCCAGAGGAGGGGCGCGACTGGAAGAAACTCGGTTTGTGGGCCGTGCTGCTGCTGGGCGTGGCGGCGCTGGGGGCCATGGCCTACAGTTTGTTGCGCAAACCGCAGGGCCAGCCGTGAACTCTATTGGGGTTAAATCCTCTGATGAGAGGAAATTAGCCCCGACTCGCGCTAAACTGCGCGGGTTTTTAAGCCCCCCCATTCATCGGAGCCTTCCATGTCCCGCGTTACCTTGAGTCGCTATTTGATCGAGCAGACCCGCAGCAACAACACGCCTGCCGATCTGCGCTTCCTTATCGAAGTGGTGGCGCGTGCTTGCAAGGAAATCAGCCACGCCGTGTCCAAAGGCGCACTGGGCGGTGTCCTGGGCAGCATGGGCACTGAAAACGTGCAGGGCGAAGTGCAGAAGAAACTCGACGTGCTGTCCAACGAGATTCTGCTCGAAGCCAACGAATGGGGCGGTCACCTGGCCGGCATGGCGTCCGAAGAAATGGACAACGCCTACCAGATTCCCGGCAAATACCCGAAAGGCGCCTACCTGCTGGTGTTCGACCCACTGGACGGCTCGTCCAACATCGACATCAACGCGCCGGTTGGCACCATCTTCTCGGTGCTGCGTTGCCCGAACGAATACCTGAGCCAGAACGAAGCGCTGAACGAAAAGGCCTTCCTGCAGCCAGGCACCGAGCAGGTCGCCGCCGGTTACGCGATCTACGGTCCACAGACCATGCTGGTACTGACCCTGGGCGATGGCGTCAAAGGCTTCACCCTGGACCGCGAAATGGGCAGCTTCGTGTTGACCCACGAGGACATCTCGATCCCTGCGTCCACCCAGGAATTTGCGATCAACATGTCCAACCAGCGCCACTGGGAAGCCCCGGTACAGCGCTACGTCAGCGAGTTGATGGAAGGCGAAGAAGGCCCGTTGAAGAAGAACTTCAACATGCGCTGGGTCGCGGCGATGGTGGCCGACGTGCACCGTATCCTCACCCGTGGCGGTCTGTTCATGTACCCACGCGACAGCCGCGAGCCGTCCAAGCCGGGCAAACTGCGCCTGATGTACGAAGCCAACCCGATGTCGTTCCTGGTCGAGCAGGCGGGCGGTGCGTCTACCGACGGCCACCAGCGCATTCTCGACATCCAACCCGAGGGCCTGCACCAGCGTGTGGCGGTGTTCCTGGGTTCGAAGGAAGAGGTTGAGCGCGTAACGGCCTACCACAAGCAGTGACCTGCTGCGACCGGTAACCGGTGTGGTTGTGAGCCGGTTCACCCTTAAAGAAGCCCCGAAACGTTTCAGCGTTTTCGGGGCTTTTTTTGTTTTCGTCCGTCGGGAACCAGACACCTCTTTTCCCTTCTAAGCTTCTGGCAGATACCCAAGCCGCTTCGCCCCTCCAGGAGTTTCCCCATGTCGTTACGCCGTCTCGCCCTGCTGACTTTTTGTGTTGTGTTGGCCGCTTGCAGCAAGGTCAACCAAGAGAACTACGCAAAGCTGTCGGCCGGGATGCCAAAGGCCGAGGTGGAGTCGCTATTGGGTAAGCCAACGGATTGTTCCGGCGCACTGGGCATGTCCAGCTGCACCTGGGGCGATAAAAACAGCTTTATCAGCGTTCAATATGCCGGTGACAAGGTTCTGATGTTTTCCGGGCAAGGCCTGAAGTAAACCGGGGCGAGAGCCTACGGGAGAAGAAGAATGATGCGTTTTGTTTTGTTTCTTTGTGCCAGCCTGTTTTTGGCGGGCTGCGCCAGTCATTCTGGCGATGATCTGCAACCCAAGACCGCGAGCAACGTCAATCTGCATCGCTACCAGGGCACCTGGTATGAGCTGGCTCGCTTGCCGATGTACTTCCAGCGCAACTGCGCACAATCCGAAGCCCGCTACACCTTGCTGCCTGATGGCGACATGTCGGTGTTCAACCGTTGCCTGACCAACGAGTGGAAGTGGGAAGAAGCCCGAGGCACGGCCACGCCGCAAGTGCCGGGCAAGACCGATAAGCTTTGGGTCGAATTCAATAACTGGTTCACCGCGCTGTTACCGGGCGTCGCCAAGGGCGATTACTGGGTGTTGTACGTCAGCGATGACTACAAGACCGCCATCGTCGGCAGCCCAAGCCGTCGCTATATGTGGATTCTCTCGCGCACGCCGACGGTGAATGCCGACACTCGCGAAGACCTGCTGAGCAGGGCGCGTCAGCAAGGGTACGACACCACCCGATTGATCTGGCGTACGCCGGACAAGCAGATGGCCAAGAGTTCGCAGTAACCCTGGATCGCCACAAAATGTGGGAGGGGTAAGCCCTCTCCCACATTGGTTATGGGCTACCGGTTAGCCCAACAAATCCTTCAGGACTTGCGTGAATGCACGGCGGCTATCTTCCTCCCCGGCATGCCGCCCATCGCGCACCACCCACTGGCCGTTGACCAGCACATCGCGCACCTGGCGATCACCGCCGGCAAATAACCAGCGATTGAGAATGCCATCCTCTGTGGCGGTTGCCAGGTACGGATCATTGCCGTCCAGCACGATCCAGTCCGCGCGTTTACCCACTTCCAACCGGCCTATCGGCTGTCCCAGCGCCTGGGCGCCACCGTCCAGTGCCGCATCGAATAAAGTGCGCCCAACCATCGGCTGATCGCTGCGATACAAGCGGTTGCGTCGCTGATCTCGTAGGCGCTGGCCGTATTCCAGCCAACGCAGCTCTTCGACCACACTCAACGACACATGGCTGTCGGAGCCAATCCCCAGGCGCCCGCCCTGTGCAAGAAAATCCACCGCCGGGAAAATCCCATCGCCCAGGTTCGCTTCGGTGGTCAGGCACAGGCCGGCAATCGCGCGGCTCTTGGCCATGCGTTTAACTTCATCCGCGTTGGCGTGAGTGGCGTGCACCAGGCACCAGCGCTCATCGACTTCAACATGGTCATACAGCCATTGCAGCGGGCGCTTGCCGCTCCAGGCCAGGCAGTCGTCGACTTCCTTCTGTTGCTCGGCGATGTGGATATGCACCGGGCATGCCTTGTCGCTGGCGGCCAGAACTTCATTGATCTGTTGTGGCGTGACGGCGCGCAAGGAGTGCAAGCACAAGCCCAAATGCTGCGCCGATTGTGCCGTCAGGATCGGTTGCAGTCGCGCTTGCAGATCCAGGTAGTTTTCCGTGCTGTTGATAAAGCGCCGCTGCCCGTCATTCGGCGCCTGGCCGCCAAACCCGGAATGGCTGTAGAGCACCGGTAGCAAGGTCAAGCCGATGCCGCTGGCGGCGGCCGCCTGGCTGATTTGTCGCGACAGTTCCGCGGGGTCGGCATAGGGCTGGCCCTGGGTGTCGTGATGCACGTAGTGAAACTCGGCGACTGAGGTGTAACCCGCTTTGAGCATTTCGATATACAGCTGACGTGCGATCACCTGGAGTTGCTCCGGGTTGATCCTGCCGACCATGCGGTACATCAGGTCGCGCCAGGTCCAGAAACTGTCGTTCGGGTTGCCGGCCACTTCCGCCAGGCCCGCCATGGCGCGTTGGAACGCGTGGGAATGCAGGTTGGGCATACCCGCCAACACCGGGCCTCTTAGCCGTTCGGCATGGTCTGCACTGGCATTGGACTCAACATGGGTCAACAGGCCGTCGGCGCTGACCTCAAGACGTACATTGTTGGCCCATCCACTAGGCAGCAGCGCGCGTTCGGCGAAGAAAGCGGACATGATTAGAGCACTCCGGTTGTGTGTTTATTTGTATATACATATACAGACGTTTGCCTGCTCGGTAAACTCCGGCAATCTATGCATCTTTTCCTACTGCAAGGATCCCCCGTGCCGACTCCGCCCGCCAACTCTTCGCTGGCTGCCCACATGGACGAAAGTCCGGCGCCCTTGTATGCCCGCGTCAAACACATGATCAGCCAGCAAATCCTCAACGGTAACTGGCCGCCTCACTATCGCGTGCCATCGGAGAGCGAGCTGGTCAGCCAATTGGGCTTCAGCCGCATGACCATCAACCGCGCCCTGCGCGAGCTGACCGCCGAAGGTCTGTTGGTGCGCATGCAGGGCGTCGGCACCTTCGTCGCCGAGCCGAAAAGCCAGTCGGCGCTGTTCGAAGTGCACAACATCGCCGATGAAATCGCCTCCCGTGGCCACCGGCATACCTGTCAGGTCATCACCCTAGGCGAGGAGGCCGCCGGTTCCGAGCGCGCCGTCGCCCTGGAAATGCGCGAAGGCGGGCGGGTGTTTCATTCGTTGATCGTGCATTACGAAAACGACATACCCGTGCAAATCGAAGACCGTTTCGTCAACGCCCTGGTCGCACCGCAATACCTTCAACAGGATTTCACCCTGCAAACCCCTTACGCGTACCTCAACCAGGTAGCGCCGCTGACCGAAGGCGAGCATGTGGTGGAAGCCATTCTTGCCGACGCTTCTGAATGCCAGCTGCTGCAGATTGAGCCCAGCGAGCCGTGCCTGTTGATTCGTCGTCGCACTTGGTCAGGCCGCCAACCGGTGACCGCCGCACGCTTAATCCACCCCGGTTCCCGTCACAGCCTGGAAGGACGTTTCAGCAAATGAGTGCAGTAAAAGTCTGGCGCGCCACCGAATACGTGCGCATGCCGTGGAAGAACGGCGGCGGCAGCACCGAAGAAATCGCCCGCGATGCTGGCGAGGGCTTGGAAGGCTTCGGCTGGCGCCTGTCGATTGCCGATATCGGCGAGTCGGGCGGGTTTTCCACCTTTGCCGGTTACCAGCGTGTGATCACCGTGATCAAAGGCGCAGGCATGGTGCTGACAGTGGATGGTGAGGAGCAGCGCGGGTTGTTACCGTTGCAACCGTTCGCCTTCAAGGGCGACAGCCAGGTTTCATGCCGCTTGATTACCGGGCCGATCCGCGACTTCAACCTGATCTACTCGCCCCAGCGTTACCATGCACGGTTGCAGTGGGTGGATGGTGTGCAGCACTTCTTTAGTACTGCGCAAACCGTGCTGGTGTTCAGTGTTGCGGATGAAGTGAAGGTGCTGGACCAGGTGTTGGGCCATCACGACTGCCTGCAAGTGGACGGTAACAGCGGCCTGCTGGATATTTCCGTCACGGGTCGCTGCTGCATCATCGAACTGACCCCGCGCGGTTAAACATGTGGGAGGGGGCAAGCCCCTCCCATATTTGTTTCTCACTGTTCTTGCTATCTGTTTCCAGGCCTCGCACCAATTTGTTACCGAACGCCCCAGCGTGGCGCAAAACCCCGCTGTCGTGCCTCACCTCCCGCGCAATAAAACGTCTTCGTAAGAAATTTCATCATCCCTTGAAGCCTTAATTTCCAAGGCTCTCGCGCGCTTTCAAAAAATAACCAAACACCTCGCTCGGAAAGTTGGCCGCTTGATTGCATATGCTTGTATGTACAAGTAAATATGTGTGCGTAAGACCCTGCTTTGCACCATCCCTGTTCGCGCATCGATCGCCGAGGAGTTTGAGTTGTGACCAAGCCTACAAAATACCGTGACGTTGAAATCCGCGCCGCCCGCGGTAACAAGCTCACCGCCAAAAGCTGGCTGACCGAAGCGCCGCTGCGCATGCTGATGAACAACCTCGACCCGCAAGTGGCCGAGAACCCGAAAGAGCTGGTGGTGTACGGCGGTATCGGCCGTGCCGCGCGCAACTGGGAGTGCTACGACCAGATCGTCGAGAGCCTTACCCACCTGAACGACGACGAGACCCTGCTGGTGCAATCCGGCAAGCCGGTCGGCGTGTTCAAGACCCATAGCAACGCCCCGCGCGTGCTGATCGCCAACTCCAACCTGGTGCCGCACTGGGCCAGTTGGGAACACTTCAACGAGTTGGATGCCAAGGGCCTGGCCATGTACGGTCAGATGACCGCCGGCAGCTGGATCTATATCGGCAGCCAGGGCATCGTCCAGGGCACGTACGAAACCTTCGTCGAGGCCGGTCGCCAGCATTACGACAGCAATCTCAAAGACCGTTGGGTGCTCACTGCCGGTCTCGGCGGCATGGGCGGCGCGCAGCCGCTGGCCGCGACCCTGGCCGGTGCTTGCTCGCTGAACATCGAGTGCCAGCAGGTCAGCATCGATTTCCGCCTGAACAGCCGTTACGTCGACGAGCAAGCCACCGACCTCGACGACGCGCTGGCCCGCATCGCCAAGTACACCCAGGAAGGCAAGGCCATCTCCATCGCGCTGCTGGGTAACGCAGCGGAAATCCTGCCGGAACTGGTCAAGCGCGGCGTGCGCCCGGACATGGTCACCGACCAGACCAGCGCCCACGACCCGCTCAATGGCTACTTGCCTGCTGGCTGGACCTGGGACGAGTACCGCGCCCGCGCCAAGACCGAACCCGCCGCCGTGATCAAAGCCGCCAAGCAGTCGATGGCCGTGCATGTCAAAGCCATGCTGGAATTCCAGAAGCAAGGCATCCCAACCTTCGACTACGGCAACAACATCCGTCAGATGGCCCAGGAAGAGGGCGTCGAAAACGCGTTCGACTTCCCAGGTTTCGTACCGGCCTACATCCGCCCGCTGTTCTGCCGTGGCATTGGCCCATTCCGCTGGGCGGCGCTGTCGGGCGACCCGCAGGACATCTACAAAACCGACGCCAAAGTCAAAGAGCTGATCCCCGACGACGCGCACCTGCACAACTGGCTGGACATGGCCCGCGAGCGCATCAGTTTTCAGGGCCTGCCGGCGCGTATCTGCTGGGTCGGCCTGGGCCAGCGCGCCAAGCTCGGCCTGGCGTTCAACGAAATGGTGCGCAGCGGTGAGCTGTCGGCACCGGTGGTAATCGGTCGCGACCACCTGGACTCCGGCTCGGTGGCCAGCCCGAACCGTGAAACCGAATCCATGCAGGACGGCTCCGACGCTGTGTCTGACTGGCCGCTGCTTAACGCCTTGCTCAACACCGCCAGCGGCGCCACCTGGGTTTCGCTGCACCACGGCGGCGGCGTCGGCATGGGCTTCTCCCAGCACTCGGGCATGGTGATCGTTTGCGACGGCACCGACGAAGCGGCCGAGCGCATCGCCCGCGTGCTGCACAACGACCCGGCCACCGGGGTGATGCGCCACGCGGACGCCGGTTACCAGATTGCTATCGATTGCGCCAAAGAGCAGGGCCTCAATCTCCCGATGATCAAGTAACCCAATGTGGGAGGGGCCAAGCCCTCTCCCACCGTTGATCGGCAGCGAACCCAAGACAATCCATCAGAGGTTGAAAGTAAATGGCTGACACGCGTGCAACCACCCCGTTGATCGAAAAGCGTTCGATCGATTACATCCCGGAAGCGGAAAGACACGGTCGTCTCTTGAGCCAGTTCACCTTGTGGATGGGCGCCAACCTGCAGATCACCGCCATCGTCACCGGGGCCCTGGCCGTGGTGTTGGGCGGTGATGTGTTCTGGTCGTTGATCGGTCTGTTGATCGGCCAACTGCTGGGCGGTGGCGTGATGGCGTTGCACGCGGCGCAAGGCCCCAAGCTGGGGCTGCCGCAGATGATCTCCAGCCGGGTGCAGTTCGGTGTCTACGGCGCGGCCATTCCGATCGTGCTGGTGTGCCTGATGTACCTGGGCTTCACCGCCACCGGCACGGTGCTGTCCGGGCAGGCGCTGGGCCAGCTGTTCGGGGTCAGCGACAGCGTCGGCATTCTGATCTTCGCCAGCGTCATTGTGCTGGTCACTGTGCTCGGCTACCGCGTGATCCACTTTATTGGGCGAGTGGCCAGTGTCATGGGGGTGATCGCCTTCGTGTACCTGTTCAGCCGTTTGATGAGCCAGACCGACGTGGGCGCGCTTCTGCAGATTCGCCACTTCAGCTGGAGCAGCTTCTTGCTCGCGGTGTCCCTGGCCGCGTCCTGGCAGATCGCGTTCGGCCCGTACGTGGCGGACTATTCGCGCTACTTGCCAAGCCGGACGTCGTCGGTGAAGACCTTCTTTGCCGCCGGTGCCGGTTCGGTGATCGGCGCCCAGGTGGCAATGGTTCTGGGCGTGTTCGCTGCTGCGTCGGCCAACGGTCAGTTCGCCGGCCATGAAGTGGCCTATATCGTCGGCCTGAGCGGCACCGGCGCCACGGCGGCGCTGCTGTACTTCAGCATCGCGTTCGGCAAGGTGACCATCTCCACCTTGAACTCCTACGGCAGCTTTATGTGCATCGCCACCATCATCAGCGGCTTTCGCGGCCACCTGCGGGTTACGCACTGGCAGCGCCTGGCCTTTGTGCTGGCGATTGTCGGCGCGGCGACCTTGATCGCCTTGCTCGGCCAGCACTCGTTCCTGGGGGCGTTCAAGTCATTCATCCTGTTCCTGCTGGCATTCTTCACGCCCTGGAGCGCAGTGAATCTGGTGGACTACTACTGCATCACCCGTGAGCGCTATGACGTGCCGGCCTTGGCGGACCCGAATGGCCGTTACGGTCGCTGGAACCTGTTGGGGATCAGCGTCTATGTGTTCGGTGTGTTGGTGCAACTGCCGTTTATCTCCACCAAGTTCTACACCGGCCCGCTGGTGGATGTGCTCGGTGGCGTGGATATTTCTTGGATCATCGGCCTGGTCGTGCCGGGCGCGCTGTACTACCTGTGCGCGAAAAAATGGCACGCCGCCGTGCCCGATCACCTGATTCTGCCGCCTGAGCAGAGCAGCGTTGTACAACCTAAAACAAGCGGGACCGGTCGCGCTGCGGCGCAGGCCTGACTGGACGTGGACAGGGCTGGATGCCTCTTGACTGCCGTAAGCCCATTCATGATTAGGAGCGTCACACAATGAAATCGAACAAGACCCTGCTGACCACCGTGCTTTCCCTGGGCCTGCTGGCCAGCGCCGGCGCCACCCAGGCGGCCGGTTGGTGCGAGTCCGGCAAACCGGTGAAATTCGCCGGCCTGAACTGGGAAAGCGGCATGTTGCTAACCGATATCCTGCAAACCGTGCTGGAAAAAGGCTACGACTGCAAAACCGATAGCCTGCCGGGTAACTCCATCACCATGGAAAATGCCCTGAGCAGCAACGATATCCAGGTGTTCGCCGAAGAGTGGGTCGGCCGCAGCGAAGTGTGGAACAAGGCCGAGAAGGCCGGCAAAGTGGTTGGCGTCGGTGCTCCGGTGGTGGGGGCTGTCGAAGGCTGGTACGTGCCGCGCTATGTGGTCGAAGGCGACGCCAAGCGCAAGCTGGAAGCCAAGGCGCCGGGCCTGAAAAACATCGCTGACCTGGGCCAGTACGCCGCCGTGTTCAAGGACCCGGAAGAGCCGTCCAAAGGCCGTTTCTACAACTGCCCGGCCGGTTGGACCTGCGAGCTGGACAACAGCGAAATGCTCAAGAGCTACGGCCTGGAAAGTTCCTACACCAACTTCCGCCCAGGCACCGGCCCGGCGTTGGACGCGGCAGTGCTGTCGAGCTACAAGCGCGGCGAGCCGATCCTGTTCTACTACTGGTCGCCGACGCCGCTGATGGGCCAGGTCGACCTGGTGAAACTGGAAGAAAAACCCGGTGTGGATAAGAGCGTGAGTATCAAGGTGGGCCTGTCCAAGACCTTCCACGAGCAAGCGCCGGAACTGGTGGCCGTGCTGGAAAAGGTCAACCTGCCGATCGACCTGCTGAACCAGAACCTGGGCCGCATGGCCAAGGAGCGCATCGAGTCGCCGAAACTGGCGAAAATCTTCCTCAAGGAACACCCTGAAGTCTGGCACGCCTGGGTGAGCGACGAGGCTGCCAAGAAAATCGACGCGGCCTTGTAGGTCGAGCGTGCCCGGCTACCCTGAGAGGCAGCCGGGCGCCTGGCCACACCCCACTGGATCGAGAGCACGCTATGTTTCCTGAGAGTTTTACCTTTTCCATCGCCGACTGGGTCAACGGTTGGGTGGATTCACTGGTCACCAATTACGGCGATGTGTTCCGGCACATCTCCGACACTCTGCTATGGGCCATCGTCAACCTGGAGGGCCTGCTACGCGCCGCGCCCTGGTGGTTGATGCTGGCCATCGTCGGCGCCGTTGCCTGGCACGCCACCCGTAAAGTGCTGACCACGGCGGTGATCGTTGGGTTGTTGTTCCTGGTAGGCGCCGTCGGCCTATGGGACAAACTGATGCAGACCCTGGCGCTGATGCTGGTCGCCACGGTGATCTCGGTGTTGATCGGCATTCCGCTGGGCATCTTGTCGGCACGTAGCAATCGCCTGCGTTCGGTGCTGATGCCGTTGCTGGACATCATGCAAACCATGCCCAGCTTCGTGTACCTGATCCCGGTGCTGATGCTGTTCGGCCTGGGCAAAGTGCCGGCGATTTTCGCCACGGTGATCTACGCCGCGCCGCCGCTGATTCGCCTAACGGACCTGGGCATTCGCCAGGTCGACGGCGAAGTCATGGAAGCCATCAACGCCTTCGGCGCCAACCGCTGGCAGCAACTGTTCGGCGTGCAACTGCCGCTGGCGCTGCCGAGCATCATGGCCGGTATCAACCAGACCACCATGATGGCGTTGTCGATGGTGGTGATCGCCTCGATGATCGGCGCCCGTGGCCTGGGTGAAGATGTATTGGTCGGCATCCAGACCCTCAACGTCGGCCGTGGCCTCGAAGCCGGGCTGGCAATCGTGATTCTCGCGGTGGTCATCGACCGCATCACCCAGGCCTACGGTCGTCCACGGCATGAGGCGAGCAAATGACTACTGTCAGCAAAATCGAAGTAAAAAACGTCTTCAAGATTTTCGGCAATCGCGCCAAGGACGCGCTCTCGCTGATCGGCCAGGGCAAGACCAAGGACCAGGTGCTGGCCGAGACCGGCTGCGTGGTCGGCGTCAACGACCTGTCCCTGAGCATCGGCACCGGCGAAATTTTTGTGATCATGGGCCTGTCCGGTTCGGGCAAGTCGACCCTGGTGCGCCACTTCAACCGCCTGATCGACCCCACCAGCGGCGCGATCCTGGTGGACGGCGAAGACATCCTGCAACTGGACATGGAAGCCCTGCGCCAATTCCGTCGCCACAAGATCAGCATGGTGTTCCAGAGCTTCGGCCTGCTGCCTCACAAAAACGTGCTCGACAACGTCGCCTACGGCCTCAAGGTGCGCGGTGAAAGCAAGCAGGTGTGCGCCGAGCGCGCGCTGCACTGGATCGACACCGTGGGCCTGAAGGGCTACGAAAACAAATACCCGCACCAGCTCTCCGGCGGCATGCGCCAACGGGTGGGCCTGGCCCGTGCCCTGGCGGCCGACACCGACATCATCCTGATGGACGAAGCCTTCAGCGCCCTCGACCCGCTGATCCGCGCCGAGATGCAGGACCAGTTGCTGGAGCTGCAGAAGACCCTGCACAAGACCATCGTGTTTATCACCCACGACCTCGACGAAGCCGTGCGCATCGGCAACCGCATCGCGATTCTCAAGGACGGCAAGCTGATCCAGGTCGGCACCCCCCGCGAGATCCTGCATTCGCCGGCGGATGAGTATGTAGATAGGTTCGTTCAGCGGCGGGCGGCGGTAGTCTGACCCAGATCCTGTGGTGAGGCTGCTGGCCTTATCGGGAGCAAGCTCCCTCCCACATTTGATCGGGTTCACACTGCCCCAATGTGGGAGGGGGCTTTCCCCGATGAGGCCGGAGCAAGCTCCCTCCCACATTTGATCGGGTTCACACTGCCTCAATGTGGGAGGGGGCTTGCCCCCGATGAGGCCGGCAAAGCTGTAGAGAATATGAAGAGGTCAACAATGTCCCAGGCACCAAAAATCACCATCGCCGACACGCCATTGCGCTGGCAGGACGTGGTCGCCGTGGCCCGTCATGGCGCGCGGCTCGAACTGTCGACCCAGGCCTGGGCGCGGATCGATAACGCCCAGGCCATCGTGCAGCGCATCGTCAGCAGCGGTGAGCGCGCCTACGGTGTGAACACCGGGCTGGGGGCGCTGTGCAATGTATCGCTGCAAGGCGAGCAACTCAGCCAATTGTCGCGCAATACCTTGCTTAGCCATGCCTGCGGCGTCGGCCCGGTGCTGAGCGACGAACAGACCCGCGCGATCATCTGCGCGGCCCTCGTCAACTACAGCCACGGCCATTCCGGCCTGCACCCTCAAGTGGTGCGGGCACTGCTGGCGCTACTCAACCATGGCATCACCCCGCAAGTGCCGTCCCAGGGTTCGGTGGGTTACCTGACCCACATGGCCCACGTCGGCGTGGCGTTGCTGGGTGTCGGCAATGTGAGCTATCGCGGCGGCATTGTCTCGGCGCAGCAAGCCTTGCAGGCCGAAGGCTTGCAGCCCGTTGAGCTTGGCGCCAAGGACGGTCTGTGCCTGGTCAACGGCACGCCATGCATGACCGGCCTGAGCTGCCTGGCCCTGGCCGATGCCCATCATCTGCTGCAGTGGGCCGACGTGATCGGCGCCATGAGCTTCGAGGCCCAGCGCGGTCAGCTCGACGCGTTCGACGCAACCATTATCGCCCTCAAGCCCCACCCCGGCATGCAGTTGGTGGGCGCCAACCTGCGCGCGTTGCTCGACGGCAGCGAGGTGATCGCCGCCAGCCAGGGCATACGCACCCAAGATGCCCTGAGCTTGCGCTCGATCCCGCAAATCCATGGCGCGACGCGTGACCAGGTGGCGCACGCCACCCAGCAGATCGAGACCGAACTCAACAGCGTCACCGATAACCCACTGGTGCTCGGCACGCCGGACAACTACCGCGTGGTGTCCCAGGCCAACCCTCACGGGCAGTCGGTCGCGCTGGCGGCGGATATGCTCGCCATCGCCATGGCCGAAATCGGCTCGGTGGCCGAGCGCCGCCTGGATCGCTTGATCAACCCCCATGTCAGTGGCCTGCCGGCGTTTCTGGTAAGCAACCCCGGGGTCAACTCCGGCATGATGATCGTGCAGTACGTCGCCGCGTCGTTGTGTGGGCAGAATCGCCAACTGGCGCACCCGGCGGCGCTCGACAATTTCGTCACCTCGGGCCTGCAGGAAGACCACCTCAGCATGGGCACCAATGCCGCGCTCAAGCTGCACCAGGTGTTGGCCAACGTGACTCAGATCCTCGCCATCGAGTACTTACTGGCGGCCCAGGCTTTTGAATTTCTAAAAACGCAGCGCTTCGGCGCCGGCACCGAGCGTGCCTGGCGTTTGCTGCGCGAACAGATCCCGCCCTATGAGCAGGACCGCTGGCTGGCGCCGGAGATTGCGACCGCCGCCGCACTGCTCAAGGACAGCGCTTTGCTGCATCAAGCATTTCCCCATTTGCACTGAACAATAATTCCAAAGGAGCATCACTGTGACTGCGCTAAACCTGATTCCGGGCCAACTGAGCCTCGCCCAACTGCGGGCTATCTACCAGCAGCCGGTAACCCTCAGCCTGGATGCCAGCGCATCGGCGCAGATCGACGCCAGCGTGGCTTGTGTCGAGCAAATCCTCGCCGAAAACCGCACCGCCTACGGCATCAACACCGGCTTCGGCCTGCTGGCCTCCACGCGCATCGCCAGCGAAGACCTGGAAAACCTCCAACGCTCCCTGGTGTTGTCCCACGCCGCCGGTGTCGGCGAGCCGATCAGCGACGCACTGGTGCGACTGGTGATGGTGCTCAAGGTCAACAGCCTCAGCCGTGGTTTCTCCGGCATCCGTCGCGTGGTGATCGATGCACTGATCGCGCTGATCAACGCCGAGGTCTACCCGCATATTCCGTTGAAAGGTTCCGTGGGCGCGTCCGGTGACTTGGCGCCCCTGGCCCACATGTCCCTGGTGCTGCTCGGCGAAGGCAAGGCGCGCTACAAAGGCGAATGGCTTGAAGCAAAAGACGCGCTCAAGGTCGCTGGCCTTGCGCCGCTGACCCTGGCGGCGAAGGAAGGCCTGGCGCTGCTTAACGGCACCCAAGTGTCCACCGCCTATGCCTTGCGCGGCCTGTTCGAAGGTGAAGACCTGTTCGCCGGTGCCTTGGCGTGCGGCGGTCTGACCGTGGAAGCGGTGCTGGGCTCGCGCTCGCCGTTCGATGCGCGCATCCATGCGGCTCGCGGTCAGCGTGGGCAGATCGATGCGGCGGCGGCCTACCGTGATCTGCTGGGCGAAAGCAGCCAGGTGTCGCAGTCGCACCAGAACTGCGACAAGGTGCAGGATCCGTATTCCCTGCGTTGCCAGCCACAAGTCATGGGCGCTTGCTTGACCCAGTTGCGCCAGGCTGCCGAGGTGCTGGTGGTGGAAGCCAACGCCGTATCGGATAACCCACTGGTCTTTGCCGCCGGGGGTGATGTGATCTCCGGCGGTAACTTCCATGCCGAACCGGTGGCCATGGCCGCCGACAACATGGCGCTGGCCATCGCCGAAATCGGTTCACTCAGTGAGCGACGTATCTCGCTGATGATGGACAAGCACATGTCCCAGTTGCCGCCGTTCCTGGTGGGCAATGGCGGGGTCAACTCCGGTTTCATGATCGCCCAGGTCACCGCCGCCGCATTGGCCAGCGAGAACAAGGCGCTGGCCCATCCCCATAGCGTCGACAGCCTGCCGACCTCGGCCAACCAGGAAGACCACGTGTCGATGGCTCCGGCGGCCGGCAAGCGTCTGTGGGAAATGGCCGAAAACACCCGTGGCATCCTTGCCGTGGAATGGCTGGCGGCGTGCCAGGGCCTGGATCTGCGCGAAGGCTTGAAAACCTCCCCCAAACTGGAAAAGGCCCGGGGCATCCTCCGCAGCCAAGTGGCGTTTTACGACAAGGATCGCTTCTTCGCCCCGGACATCCTCGCCGCCAGCGAACTGCTCGCCAGCCGCTGCCTGAATGAGCTGGTCGCGGGCCAGTTGCTGCCGAGCCTGTAACCCAAGGAGTGTCGGATGAAAACCCTTTGGCAACACTGCCACGTCGCAACCATGGCCCAGGGCAAGTACTCGATCATCGAGGATGCGGCCATGGTCACCGCCGGTTCGCTGATCGAGTGGATCGGCCCGCGCAGCCAGGCGCCCAGCGCGGATTACGCCCAGGTCCACGACCTGCAAGGCGCGTGGGTGACCCCAGGGCTGATCGATTGCCATACCCACACGGTGTTCGGTGGCAATCGCAGCGGTGAGTTCGAGCAACGCCTTGAAGGCGTGAGCTATGCCGAGATCGCGGCGCAGGGCGGTGGGATTGCCAGCACCGTACGCGCCACCCGCGCCGCCAGTGAAGATGAACTGTTCGCCAGCGCCCATAAGCGCCTGCGCAGTTTGTTGCGTGACGGCGTGACCACGGTGGAAATCAAATCCGGCTACGGCCTCGATTTGGCCAGCGAGCGCAAATTGCTGCGGGTGATTCGCCGTCTCGGTGAGGCGCTGCCGGTCAGCGTGCGCGCCACTTGCCTGGCCGCCCATGCCTTGCCGCCGGAGTACAAGGACCGCGCCGACGACTACATTGAGCATATCTGCCAGGAGATGCTGCCGGCCCTGGCGGCCGAAGGCCTGGTGGATGCGGTGGATGCGTTTTGCGAATACCTGGCGTTTTCCCCGGCACAAGTGGCGCGAGTGTTTGACGTCGCGCAGCAACTCGGCCTGCCGGTGAAGCTGCACGCCGAACAGTTGTCCTCGTTGCACGGCTCCAGCCTGGCGGCGTGTTACCAAGCGTTGTCCGCCGATCACCTGGAATTCATGACCGAAGAAGACGCCATCGCTATGGCCGCCGCCGGCACCGTCGCGGTACTGCTGCCGGGGGCGTTCTACTTTCTACGCGAAACCCAGTTGCCGCCTATGGAGGCCCTGCGCAAGCACGGTGTGAAAATCGCCATCGCCAGCGACCTCAACCCCGGCACCTCGCCGGCGCTGTCTGTGCGCCTGATGCTGAACATGGCCTGCACCTTGTTCCGCATGACCCCGGAAGAAGCCCTGGCCGGCGCTACCCAACATGCGGCCAGCGCGCTGGGCATGGGCGACACACATGGTTCGCTGGAAGTGGGCAAGGTCGCGGATTTTGTCGCCTGGCAGATCGATCGTCCGGCCGACCTGGCTTACTGGCTGGGCGGCGAACTGGATAAACGCGTCGTGCGCCATGGCGTCGATGTCAACGTTTAAGGAGTACCGTTGTGGATAACGTTCTGAACTTCAAGCAAGGCCGCACACCGCTGCTGATCAGCATGCCCCACGCCGGGCTGCGCCTCACGCCTGCGGTAAAGGCCGGGCTGATCCCCGAGGCGCAGAGCCTGCCGGACACCGATTGGCATATCCCTTTGCTGTATGACTTTGCCGAGCAATTGGGTGCCAGCACCTTGTCGGCGGAGTATTCGCGGTTTGTCATCGATCTGAACCGACCCTCCGACGACACGCCGCTGTACGCCGGCGCCACCACCGGCCTGTACCCCAAAACCCTGTTCGATGGCGTGCCGTTGTTTGTCGAAGGCCAGGAGCCGTCCGAGGAGGAACGGGCGACCTACCTGCAGAAAATCTGGGGCCCCTACCACCGCGCGCTGCAAGAAGAGTTGGCGCGGCTAAAGGCTGAGTTCGGCTATGCGTTGCTGTTCGATGCGCACTCGATTCGCTCGGTGATCCCGCACCTGTTCGACGGCAAACTGCCGGACTTCAACCTCGGCACCTTCAACGGCGCGGCATGCGACCCGGAACTGGCCGGCCAGCTCGAAGCCATCTGCGCCAGGCACACGCAGTACACCCATGTGCTTAACGGGCGCTTCAAGGGCGGGCATATCACCCGGCATTACGGCAACCCGGCCGAGAATATCCACGCCGTGCAGCTGGAGTTGTGCCAGAGCACCTATATGGAGGAGTTCGAACCGTTCAAATACCGCGCGGACCTGGCTGAGCCGACGCGAGTGGTATTGAAGCAGTTGCTCGAAGGTTTGTTGGACTGGGGACGCAAGCGCTACGGCTAGGAGGATCTACAGCGCTGGCCTTGCCCTAAGCCAAATACAGTTCCAACTGTGGGAGGGGGCTTGCCCCCGATAGCCATAGGTATCTACATAAGTCTCAAAGGTTGAAATAACTCTGTGGTGAGCGAGCCCGCTCACCACTGCCAAGCCCTCATCCCAAGCCTTGCTTACCTGGGGAGCGAAGGGCTGACACAGGTCTAAGCGCTCAAGGACATGCTCATTGCACAATTCGGGTTTATAGTGCCAGACGGCAGAATAATAGACGTCCCCCCAGGGATGAACCCGACCCCCTACGGAGCGCGCAATGCAGACTTGGTACCCGCAGATCAAACCCTACGCCCGGCACGATCTGGCCGTCGATGACACCCATACCCTGTACGTCGATGAAAGTGGCTCTCCCGAAGGCTTGCCCGTTGTATTCATCCATGGTGGCCCTGGCGCCGGTTGCGACGCCCAGAGCCGCTGCTATTTCGACCCCAACCTGTACCGCATCGTAACCTTCGACCAGCGCGGTTGCGGTCGCTCCACGCCACGCGCCAGCCTGGAAAACAACACCACCTGGGACCTGGTCGCCGACATGGAGCGCATCCGCGAGCACCTGGGCATCGATAAATGGGTGCTGTTCGGTGGCTCCTGGGGGTCGACCCTGGCCCTGGCCTACGCGCAAACCCATCCCGAGCGCGTGCATGGCCTGATCGTGCGCGGCATCTTCCTGGCCCGTCCGCAGGACATCCACTGGTTCTATCAGGAAGGCGCGAGTCGCTTGTTCCCGGATTACTGGCAGGACTACATCGCGCCGATCCCGGCCGATGAGCGTCACGACATGATCGCGGCCTATCACAAGCGCCTCACCGGTAACGACCAGATCGCCCAGATGCACGCGGCCAAGGCGTGGTCCGGCTGGGAAGGGCGCATGCTCGGCTTGTGCCCGAGCCCGCAGCATGTGGAGCGGTTTTCCGAGCCGCAGCGGGCGTTGTCGATTGCGCGCATCGAGTGCCATTACTTCACTAACCACTCGTTCCTGGAACCCAACCAACTGATCCGTGACATGCATAAGATTGCGCACCTGCCTGGCGTAATCATCCATGGGCGCTACGATATGATCTGCCCGTTGGATAACGCTTGGGAATTGCACCAGGCGTGGCCCAACAGCGAGCTGCAGGTGATCCGCGAGGCGGGGCATGCGGCGTCCGAGCCTGGCATCACCGACGCGCTGGTGCGCGCGACCGGCGAAATGGCCCGGCGTTTGCTCGACCTGCCGCCTGAAGAAGCATGAAGGGGCTGCTGCAACGGGTGCGTGGTGCCCGGGTCGAGGTAGCAGGTGAAATCGTAGGGGCCATCGATCAGGGGTTGCTGGTGCTGGTGGCCGTCGAGCCTTCAGATACCCCTGAGAGTGCCGACAAATTGCTGCACAAGTTGCTGAACTATCGGGTGTTCAGCGATGACGAAGGCAAGATGAACCTGTCGCTCAAGGACATTGACGGCGGTTTGCTGCTGGTCTCGCAATTCACCCTGGCGGCGGATACCAAGAGCGGCTTGCGGCCCAGCTTCTCCACGGCGGCCCCTCCGGCCCTGGGAGCGGCGCTTTTTGAGCACTTGCTGTTACAAGCGCAACAATTGCATGGCAGGGTGGCGTCGGGGCGTTTTGGCGCGGATATGCAGGTGCATTTGGTCAATGATGGCCCTGTGACCTTCCTCTTGCAGACGTGAATGTATTGAAAACGACTTTTAATGCTTAAAAACGCAGGATTTCGCTACAAATACTTCGTTGCCCCTGATGCGTTGTCTCGCGGGCTACTAGATAATCGCGCGCTACGGGGATCAGCGTTGTTTGGTCCATTTTTGACTTAGGTAGAGACTTGTCCGACAACCATTGGGGAATCATTTTGACCCAGGGGAGTCGGAACAATGCTCGCCAACCTGGCATATAGATAGCTGGCCGTTGGTTTTTTGATCTGTTTTCGGCGAGGGTTGCTCGTGATTGTTAGTCCCTGTAATGCACCAAAATTGTCTGCCAAACGGTTACGAAACGCACTGGTGACGGGCTCTGCCCTGTTTTGCCTGTTCGGCGCGGGTCAACTGTGGGCATTCAGTCTGGATGATGTGTCGGCCAAGGCGAAAGAGCTGGCCGGGCAGAAGTACGAAGCTCCGCGCAGCAATCTGCCGAACGAATTCCGCGAAATGAAGTTTGCGGACTATCAGAAAATTCGTTTCCGCAATGAAAAAGCCGAGTGGGCCGATCAGAACACCCCGTTCAAGCTGTCCTTCTATCACCAGGGTATGCACTTCGATACGCCGGTGAAAATCAACGAAGTCACCGCTGACAGCGTTCAGGAAATCAAATACGACCCGTCGCGTTTCGATTTCGGTGATGTGAAATTCGATCCTAAGGCCACCGAACAACTGGGTTATGCCGGTTTCCGTGTTCTGTTCCCGATCAATAAGAGCGACAAGCAAGACGAAATCATGACCATGCTCGGCGCCAGCTACTTCCGCGTCGTGGGCAAGGACCAGGTCTATGGCCTGTCCGCCCGTGGCATGGCGATCGACACTGCGCTGCCGTCCGGCGAAGAATTCCCGCGGTTCACCGAGTTCTGGATCGAGCGTCCGAAGTCGGGTGACAAGCACCTGGTGATCTTTGCCCTGCTGGATTCGCCGCGCGCGACCGGCGCCTATCGCCTGATCCTGCGTCCGGGCACCGACACTGTGGTCGACGTCAAATCCCAGATGTTCCTGCGCGACAAGGTCAGCAAACTCGGGGTGGCCCCGCTGACCAGCATGTTCCTGTTCGGCGCGAACCAGCCGTCCAAAGTGCTCAACTACCGTCGCGAACTGCACGACTCCAGCGGTCTGTCGATCCATGCCGGCAACGGCGAGTGGATCTGGCGTCCACTGAACAACCCTAAACACCTGTCGGTCAGCAATTTCAGCGTAGAGAACCCGCGCGGTTTCGGCCTGCTGCAACGTGGTCGCAACTTCAGCCACTACGAAGACCTTGACGACAACTACGACAAGCGCCCAAGCGCCTGGATCGAACCTGAAGGCGACTGGGGCAAGGGCTCCGTGGACCTGGTTGAGATCCCGACCGCCGACGAGACCAACGACAACATCGTTGCGTTCTGGAGCCCGGAAAAACTGCCGGAAGTCGGTCAGCCGCTGGACGTAGCCTACCGCCTGCACTGGACTCTGGACGACGCCGCGTTCCATTCGCCGGACAGCGCCTGGGTCAAGCAGACCCTGCGTTCTACTGGTGACGTGAAGCAATCCAACCTGATCCGTCAGCCGGATGGCAGCGTCGCTTACCTGGTGGACTTCGAAGGCCCGTCCCTGAAGAAACTGCTGCCGGACGCGCCTGTGCGCAGCCAGGTGAGCGTGGGTGACAACGCTGAACTGGTTGAAAACAGCGTGCGTTACAACGAGCACACCAAAGGCTGGCGCCTGACCCTGCGCATGAAGATCAAGGACCCGAGCAAACCGACCGAAATGCGTGCCGCCCTGGTGCAGGACGTTGCTCAGCCAGAGCCTGAGCATGTGTCGACCCAGGTCCTCAAGGCCGACAAGGTATTGGCCAAGCAACACGAGAAGCAGGCCAAGAAAGACGCCAAAGACAAGGAAGCCAAGCAGCCAGAAGCTGCCCCAGCCACACCGGAGCCGATCAAGACCGAACAGGTCCTGACCGAAACCTGGAGCTATCAGTTGCCTGCCGATGAGTAATTCTCAAGTCCAGCCAGAGACTCTGTCCGAGTATCTGGCGCATCTTCCGATGACTGCAGAGCAGCGCGCCGAACTGGCGGGCTGCTCCTCCTTCGCCGAATTGCATCAACGCCTGTCGTCCGCGACCTTCGACGAACCGGTCGACGCCGCTCAAGCGTCGGTGGGGCGCCGGTTGACCCTCAGCACGGCCGAAGAGCTGCAAGACGCCGAAATGCTTGCGGTCGATGCCGCCGGTCGCGTATGCCTCAAAGCCACGCCGCCGATCCATCGCACCCGGGTGGTGCCGGAGCCGTGGCGCACCAATATTCTGGTGCGCGGCTGGCGCCGCCTCACCGGGCGCAGCAACCCGCCCAAGCCGCCGAAGGATGAACGGGTATTGCCGGCCGCGCGCTGGCGCACCGTCGGTTCGATCCGTCGCTATATCCTGCTGGTGCTGATGCTCGGCCAGACCATCGTGGCCGGCTGGTACATGAAAGGCATCATGCCGTACCAGGGCTGGTCGCTGGTGGACTTCGACGAAATCCGCAATCAGACCCTGCTGCAGACCGCCACCCAGGTGCTGCCTTACGCCCTGCAAGCCAGCATCCTGATCATGTTCGGGATTTTGTTCTGCTGGGTGTCGGCCGGTTTCTGGACAGCGCTGATGGGCTTCCTGGAGTTGCTCACTGGCCACGATAAATACCGGATCTCCGGTAAAAGTGCCGGCAACGAGCCGATCCCGAAAGACGCCCGCACCGCGCTGGTGATGCCGATCTGTAACGAAGACGTGCCCCGGGTATTCGCCGGCCTGCGCGCCACGTTCGAATCGGTGGCCGCGACCGGTGACCTGGACCGCTTCGACTTTTTCGTGCTCAGCGACAGTAACGACGCCGACATCTGCATCGCCGAGCAGCAGGCCTGGCTCGACGTGTGCCGCGAAGCCGGTGGCTTCGGCAAGATCTTCTATCGCCGTCGCCGTCGTCGCGTAAAACGTAAGAGCGGCAACCTCGACGACTTCTGCCGTCGTTGGGGCGGTGACTACAAGTACATGGTGGTCCTCGACGCCGACAGCGTGATGAGCGGCGAATGCCTGACCAGCCTGGTGCGCCTGATGGAAGCCACGCCGGATGCCGGGATTATCCAGACCGCGCCGCGTGCGTCGGGCATGGACACCCTGTATGCGCGCATGCAGCAGTTCGCCACTCGTGTATATGGCCCGCTGTTCACCGCTGGCCTGCACTTCTGGCAGTTGGGTGAATCCCACTATTGGGGTCACAACGCAATCATCCGCATGAAGCCGTTTATCGAGCACTGCGCCCTGGCGCCGTTGCCGGGTAAAGGCGCGTTCGCCGGTTCCATCCTGTCCCACGACTTCGTAGAAGCGGCGCTGATGCGTCGGGCCGGCTGGGGTGTGTGGATTGCCTACGACCTGCCGGGCAGCTATGAAGAACTGCCGCCGAACCTGTTGGACGAACTCAAGCGTGACCGTCGCTGGTGCCACGGCAACCTGATGAACTTCCGTCTGTTCCTGGTTAAAGGCATGCACCCGGTGCACCGTGCGGTGTTCCTGACCGGCGTGATGTCCTACCTGTCGGCGCCGTTGTGGTTCCTGTTTCTGGTGCTGTCCACCGCGTTGCTGGCGGTGAACACCCTGATGGAGCCGCAGTACTTCATGGCGCCGCGCCAGTTGTACCCGCTGTGGCCGCAATGGCATCCGGACAAAGCAGTGGCGTTGTTCTCCACCACTATCGTGTTGCTGTTCCTGCCTAAATTGCTGAGCATCATCCTGATCTGGGCCAAAGGCGCGAAGGAGTTCGGCGGCAAGTTCAAGGTCACGATGTCCATGCTGCTGGAAATGCTGTTTTCCATGCTGCTGGCGCCGGTGCGGATGATTTTCCACACCCGTTTCGTGCTCGCCGCGTTCCTCGGCTGGGCCGCGACCTGGAATTCGCCAAAGCGTGATGACGACTCCACCACCTGGGGCGAAGCGTTCAAGCGCCACGGCACGCAAACCTTGCTGGGCTTCCTGTGGGCTCTGCTGGTGGTGTGGTTGAACCCAAGCTTCCTGTGGTGGCTGGTGCCGATTGTCGGGTCGCTGATGTTGTCGATCCCGGTGTCGGTGATCTCCAGTCGGGTGAACCTGGGCCTCAAGTCCCGTGACGAGAGCCTGTTCCTGATCCCTGAGGAATACAATCCGCCCCAGGCGCTGGTGTCGACCGACAAGTACACCCACGAAAACCGTTGGCACGCCCTGCACGACGGCTTCGTGCGCTCGGTGGTCGACCCGCAGCAGAACGCCCTGGCCTGTGCCTTGGCGACGTCGCGTCACGGTCAGGCCGAGCCGATCGAGTACCTGCGTGCCGAACGCGTGCGCCATGCGCTGAAAGTCGGCCCCGCCGGCCTCAACAATGCCGAACGTGTGGCCTTGCTCAGTGATCCGGTGGCCCTGGCCCGCCTGCACGAGCTGGTCTGGAGCGAAGGGCACGCCGAGTGGCTCGCCGCCTGGCGTGAGTCGATCAAGGCTGACCCGCACGCGCCGTTGCTGCCTCTGCAACCGCTGTCGTCCCAGGCCCAACCGGCCTGATTCAAACACCCCCGAGGGCTTACCTTGGGGGTGTTTCAAGCGCTTTTCCTACAACGATTTCTTTCCCTCCAAAAGCTAGCTAACTCCTTGTAATTTCGAAACAAAATACCCCTGCCAAGGGCGTATTGACGTGCCCGTGGCTGGGGTAGGATCGCCCCCCAATTCGTTTCGGCCACAGGGGGATTCATGATCAAAAGGTATTGTGCGGCGTTGCTGCTGAGCGCCGTCGCCTGGGTACAACAGGACGTGCAGGCAGGCGCTATAGACGATGCTGTACGGCGCGGTGTGCTGAAAGTGGGCACCACTCCCACCTATGTGCCCTTCGAAATGACCGATAAGCAGGGGCGTATCGTCGGCTTTGAAATTGACCTGCTCACGGTCATGAGCCAGGCCATGGGCGTGGAGCTTGAACTGGTCTCGGTGCCTTACACCGAGTTGGTACCGGGGTTGCTGGCCAGAAAGTTCGACATGATCGGCAGTGGCATGACCGTGACACAGGAGCGCAACCTGAAGCTCAACTTCAGCGACTCCTTCATTGTGGTAGGCCAAACCGTGTTGCTGCATCCCAGCCTGGTCGGCAAGGTCACCAGTGTTGAAGACTTGGACGATCCCCATTACCGCATCGCCACCACCGAAGGCACCACCGGCGAAGCCGCGGCGCGGCGCTTTTTGGGGGCGGCGCGATTGAGCCGTTTCGCCACCCCGGAGGAGGGTGTGCGCCACGTGGTGGATGGCAAGGCCGATGCGTTTATCCACGATGCGCCCTATAACTTGATCGCCCTGAGCCGTGCGGAAAACAGTGCTTTGCTCTTGCTGGAGCAGCCGTTTACCTTCGAACCGCTGGCCTTTGGGTTGAAGAAAGGCGACTTCGACAGCCTCAACTGGATCAATCATTTCTTGAATCAGGTCGCCCAGGACGGCACCTACGATCGCCTGCATGACAAGTGGTTCAAGGACACGGACTGGCTGGCGGAAATCGATTGAAAGTCATAACTGCTTACACAACAGTTATCTGCCTTCATGACCTGGGCGCGTGTCTACCCTCTGCGCTCGAACATCCGTTGTGGGCCTTTTCCGACATACGCAATAACAATTACCCGTGAAACCTTTGTGACCGGCAGTGAGTGGGTTAGGATCGCACCCCGAAATGGTGCAGCCCTTTTGTGCGCCGACCTTATAAGAATCGTTCAGGGGACTTGATGATGAAAAAGTATCTTTCGATGCTGCTGCTAGGCGTCACCGCACTGGTCGCGGCCACTGCGGCCCAGGCCGGCGCCATCGACGATGCGGTCAAGCGCGGCACGCTGAAAGTCGGGATGGACCCGACTTACATGCCGTTCGAAATGACGGACAAGCGCGGCGAAATCATCGGTTTCGAAGTCGACATCCTCAAGGCTATGGCCAAGTCCATGGGCGTCAAGCTGGAGCTGGTCTCCACCGGCTATGACGGCATCATCCCGGCCTTCTTGACCGGCAAGTTCGACATGATCGGCAGCGGCATGACCCTGACCCAGGAACGCAACCTGCGCCTGAACTTCAGCGAACCGTTCATCGTGGTCGGCCAGACCCTGCTGATCCGCAAGGACCTGGAAGGCACCATCAAGTCCTACAAAGACCTGAACGACGAGAAATACCGCCTGACTTCCAAGCTCGGCACCACCGGTGAAATGGTCGCCAAGAAGCTGATCTCCAAGGCCAAGTACCACGGCTACGACAACGAGCAGGAAGGTGTGCTGGACGTGGTCAACGGCAAGGCCGATGCCTTTGTGTATGACGCGCCGTACAACGTGGTGGCCGAGAAGAAAGTCGGCAATGGCAAACTGGTGTTCCTGGACGAACCGTTCACCTTCGAGCCCCTGGCGTTCGGTTTGAAGAAAGGCGACTACGACAGCATCAACTTCATCAACAACTTCCTGCACCAGATCAAGAACGACGGCACCTACGATCGAATCCATGACAAGTGGTTCAAGAGCTCCGAGTGGCTCAAGGACATGGAATAAGGTCCGACTGAACACCGCGTAGCGCCCATCGCGGGCAAGACTGCCACATTTGACTGTTGGAACTCGGTCAAGTGTGGGAGTGGGCTTGCCCACAATGGCGGCCTACCAGGCAACACACATCCGGAAAGATCAATGAAACAGAAAAAAGCCCAATGGCCCTGGCACCTGCTGACGGTGGTCGTGCTGGTTGGCTTGGCCGGCGCCTTGTATTACGCCACCTCGCTGATGTCCTACGAATGGCGTTGGAACCGCGTACCGCAGTACTTCGCCTATCAGGCGGAAACTGCCCAGCGCGCGGCGGATATCTCCACCGTCGTTGAGCTGGTACGCAATGGCGACGTGGCCGAAGTCACCTTGCGCAATGACGCGGGCGTCGAGCAAAAGCTCACCGTCGCCGACAACAGCTTGCAAGTGGCCCGCGGCGATGATGTGGCCGAGGGCGATGTGGTCGGTGTGACCCGGCACTGGGCGTTGGGCCCGTTGATGTGGGGGCTGTGGACCACGTTGTGGCTGTCGGTGGTGTCCGGCATCCTGGGCCTGGTGATCGGTCTGGCGACCGGCCTGTGCCGCTTGTCCAGCAACCCGACCCTGCGCGACCTGTCGACGATCTATGTCGAATTGGTGCGCGGCACGCCGCTGCTGGTGCAGATCTTCATTTTCTATTTCTTTATCGGCACGGTACTTAACCTTTCCCGCGAATTTGCCGGGATCGCCGCGCTGTCGCTGTTTACCGGCGCCTATGTGGCGGAAATCGTGCGCGCCGGTGTGCAGTCGATCACCCGTGGTCAGAACGAGGCCGCGCGATCCCTGGGCCTGAGTGCCAGCCAGTCGATGCGTCACGTCGTGTTGCCCCAGGCGTTCAAGCGCGTGTTGCCGCCGCTGGCCGGGCAATTTATCAGCCTGGTCAAGGACACCTCGCTGGTTTCGGTGATCGCCATCACCGAACTGCTCAAGAGCGGCCGCGAAGTGATCACCACCTCGTTCTCACCGTTCGAAATCCTGTTCTGCGTCGCAGGCCTGTACCTGCTGATCAACCTGCCGCTGTCGAAAATGGCCAGCCGGCTTGAGCGGAGGCTCGCGCAAAGTGATTGAAGTCCGCGATCTGGTAAAAGTCTTCGATACCCGTGGGCAGGTCGTCCGCGCGGTGGATAACGTCACCACCCAGGTGGCCAAGGGCGAAGTGCTGGTGGTGATCGGCCCGTCCGGTTCCGGCAAGTCCACCTTCCTGCGCTGCCTCAATGGCCTGGAAGCATTCGACTCGGGCTCGGTGAGCATCGACGGCCTGCAACTGGCCGATCCGAAAACCGACGTGAACGCCTATCGCCGCGAAGTCGGCATGGTGTTCCAGCACTTCAACCTGTTCCCCCATATGACCGTGCTGGAAAACCTGTGCCTGGCGCAGAAAGTCGTGCGTAAGCGCGGTAAGCAGGAGCGTGAGGCCAAGGCTTTGGCGCTGCTGGAAAAGGTCGGTATCGCGCAAAAGGCCAACGAGTTTCCATCCCGCTTGTCCGGCGGTCAGCAACAGCGGGTAGCCATCGCCCGGGCATTGGCGATGGACCCCAAAGTGATGCTGTTCGACGAGCCCACCTCGGCCCTCGACCCGGAAATGGTCGGTGAGGTGCTCGATGTGATGAAGACCCTGGCCCTGGAAGGCATGACCATGGTCTGCGTCACCCACGAAATGGGTTTTGCTCGCGAAGTGGCCGACCGTGTGCTGTTCTTCGATCACGGCAAGTTGCTGGAAGACGCGGCCCCCGCCGCGTTCTTCGATGCCCCCAAGGACCCGCGCGCCCAAGCCTTCCTGCGCCAGGTGCTGTAATCGGCCGGGGCGCGTTCAGACCTTGAACCGCCCCACACATGCCTGTAGATCCGTGCCCAACCGGGCCAGTTCAGTGCTTGCCGCGGCCGTTTGCTCACTGGCGGTGGCGGTCTGTTCCGACACGTCCCGCACCTTCAACACGCTGCGATTGATCTCTTCGGCCACCGCGCTCTGCTCCTCGGCCGCCGCGGCAATCTGTGGGTTCATTTCCTGAATCACTCCCACCGTGCGTGCGATCTCCATCAAGGCCTCGCCGGCGTTGCGGGTCAGGCCGACGCTTTGATCGGTCAGCGCACGGCTGTTGTCCATAATGTCGGCCACCTGTTGCGTGCCGCTGTGCAGACCGCCGATCAGTTCCTCGATTTCCTCGGCGGACTGCTGGGTGCGTTGGGCGAGGCTGCGCACTTCATCGGCGACCACCGCAAAGCCTTGGCCGGCCTCCCCAGCACGGGCCGCTTCGATGGCGGCGTTGAGGGCCAACAGGTTGGTCTGCTGCGACACCGACTTGATCACTTCCAGTACGCTGCCGATCTTCTGGCTCTCCCGTTGCAGCCCCAACATGGCCTGGCTGGAGCGCGCCATTTCATGGGCCAGATGCTCGATCTGCGCCACGGCATCCGTCACCACTCGGTCGCCCAGCTCGGTTTGCTGGTTGGCCTGCTTGGCGGCGATCGACGCCTGTTCAGCATGCCGCGCCACTTCCTGGGCGGTGGTCAGCATTTCGTTCATGGCGGTGGCGACCTGTTCGGTTTCGTCGCGTTGATTGTTGACTCCCGAACGGGTCTGTTCGGTGACCGTGGACAGCTCCTCGGCGGCGCTGGCGATCTGCCTGGCGTTGTCGCTGATGTTGCCGATCAGGGCGCGCAGGTTGAGCGTCATTTGCGTCATGCTGCACTGCAATTGGCCCAATTCGTCCCGGCGTCGGGTCTGGACATCATGGCTCAAGTCGCCTTCGGCAATGCGATTGGCCACCGCCAGGGCTTTGCGCAATGGCTTGACGATCTGCCCGGCGATAACCCACGCGGCCAAGGCGCCGAAGATCAGCGCGGCGGCCGTGGTCGCCAAGGTCTGGGTACGGGCGTGATCGGCGGCGAGGTCGCGTCGTTGGGTCTGGTCCTGGCTCAACAGGTCGCTCTGCGCGAGCAGTTGATCCAGCTGTTGCTCCAACTGGGCTTGCGCGGTCTCGGTGCTCAGTTGCGCCTCCTTGAGGCGGGTGAGATGGGTGCGGATGCTTTGCACGGCGTTGGTCAGCGCGCTGTTATCCACCGGCAGCTTCGCCACGGCGGCGAGGGTCAGTTCCAGGCTGCGCTCCGCGTCGCTGACGGCCTGGGCGTAGGCCTCCAGCGAATCGGCGGCCCAGGCCGCGCTCTGGGCGCTGTCTTCGGCGTGCCCAATGGCCTGGCGGAGATTCTCGATAGCATCCAAGGCCTTTTCATCCTCCTGATCCGGCAGGTCGCTGGCCAATTGCGCCAGTACATCGCCGATGCGCACGGTGCTTTGTTTCAATTGCTCGCGGGCGTTTTCCCGTTTCTCCACGCGGGTGGGTATGTCCTTGAGGGTCGTTTTGAACGCATCGGACAGACGCGTCATCTCCTGTAAATACTGAATGGACTGGGCGACTTTGAGGCGGTTGGAGAGCTCTGCCAGCGCGGCCTCGACTTTTTCCATGCCGTGGCTTAATCGATCGAGGCTTTTGGCATCGTCCAGCGTGCGGTAAACGATGCGATCGGAGCGCAGTTCTTCGCCGGCCACGGCCAATTGCGCGAGCACGGTGAGGGTTTGCGAGCGGTAAAGGGATGCGGCCAGGGCCTGCCAGCCGGTCACGGCGATGACCAGGCTCAGGGCCAGTACCAGGGCGAAGCCCAGGGCCAGTTTGAGGGTGACGCTGGCGTCGCCCAATAGGTGAGTCATTCGACGAAGCATGGTTAACCTCCGACAAGTGAACGAGGGACGTTCGTCAACGTATCGGCGCACCACGGGCGCGCTAACGCGGTGAACTGAGTTCAACGCTAGTTCTGTTGTCGGTGGGGAGAGCCTGAAAAACTCGTAGGAAATTTCACAGGCTGACAACGGCGACCCGAGGCAGGTCGCCGTGACACAGGGGGGTCAGACGCGGAAGCGGCCGACCAGGGCTTGCAGGTGGGTGCCCAGGCGCGCGAGTTCGGTGCTCGACGTGGCAGTCTCTTCGCTGGCGGCGGCGGTCTGTTCCGAGATGTCGCGCACGTTCAACACGCTGCGGTTGATCTCTTCGGCCACGGCGCTCTGCTGCTCGGCGGCGGTGGCGATCTGGGAGTTCATCGCCTGGATCGTCGATACGGTACGGGTGATGCTGGCCAGGGCACTGCCGGCGCGGCGGGTCAGTTCGACACTGCTGTCGGTGAGGCCGCGGCTGTTGTCCATGATGGCCGCCACCTGCTGAGTGCCGGTTTGCAGGCCGGCAATCAGCTCTTCGATCTCTTCGGTGGACTTTTGGGTGCGCTGCGCCAGGCTGCGCACTTCATCGGCCACCACGGCGAACCCGCGCCCGGCTTCACCGGCCCGTGCCGCTTCAATCGCGGCGTTGAGTGCCAACAGGTTGGTTTGCTGGGCCACGGACTTGATCACGTCGAGCACGCTGCCGATCTTGTCGCTTTCGCGCTTGAGGTCGCCCATGGCCTCGGTGGAGTTGCCGACCTCTGTGGCCAAGCGCTCGATCTGGGCAATCGCCTCGCCCACCACCTTGTCGCCCTCACGGGCCTGCTGGTCGGCGGCCACGGCGGCTTCGGAGGCTTCCTCAGCATTGCGCGCCACTTCCTGCACGGTGGCGGCCATTTCGTTCATGGCGGTGGCCACCTGATCGGTTTCGACCTTCTGGCTGTTGACCCCGGCACTGGTCTGTTCGGTCACGGCGGACAGCTGTTCGGCGGCGCTGGCGATCTGGGTCACGCCATCGCTGATACCGCCGATCAACTCACGCAGGCCCACGGTCATGCTTTGCATGGCCCGTTGCAGTTGGCCCAGTTCGTCCTGGCGCAGCGAGGTCAGGTTGTGGCTCAAGTCGCCCGAGGCGACGCGCTCCGCGACTTTGAGGGTCTGCTCCAGCGGGAGGATGATCTGGCGAGTGATGGCCCATGCGGCCGCGAGACCGAAGATCACTGCCAGGATGGTCGCGAGCAGCAACAGGTTTTTTGCGTGGGCGGCGTCGGTGTCGCGCACGACAGTCTGAGAGTCAGTCAGTTTGTTGCTGCGATCAATCAGGATATCGCCTTGGGCGCCCATGATTTTCAGGGCAGCAGCGCTGGCCAATTGGGAGTCCCGGAATTGGCTGACCGCTGCGCGGTAGGCTTGCAACGAGACGCTGGCCTGTCCCAGATTGTTCGAGAATTGATCGCCAATCTGGCCGTTGAGGCTGGCAATTTTCTTGAGGGCGTTATCAATGGCATCCAGCGCGGGCTGTTCGGCTTCGACTTTGCCGCTGTAGGTGTAGCCACGAACCTGGAAGCGGGCCTGCTGAATCAGCTTGCTCAGTTCGACGATGCTGTTGAACTGGCTGACGCTGTCGCCTTGCAATAGAGCCTTTTCAACTTCAGCGACCTTAGCCACCGCGTTGTCGGCGGTATCGCCCAGCTTGCTACGGGCGTTCTCTCGGTTGGCACCGGCTTGTGCCATGGCCTCGAAGGCGCGTTTGTAGGTTTCGACCGCTGCTAGTTGGTCTTCGATCAAGGCGATATCGGCGGGTTGTTCGATCAGTGTGCGCGCGGTTTTAAGGCCGCTGTCCAGTTGCCCCAGCAGCCCGCTGACGGCGGTGGTTCCCTGTTCGCCGCGACGCATTTCATAGTCCAGGCGCGCAATGCGCAAGTCCTTGGTCAAGTCATTGAGGCTGGCGATATAACCCAGTTTGTCCCCTCGGCTGATTACCCCCGACAGCCCGGTCCAGCCAGTGAGCATGATCAATAGGGTCAGCAGCAGCACCAGGCCAAAGCCTACCGCCAGCTTGGTTTTGACACTGACATTCCCCAGTTTTTCGGCTAACCAACGATACATGCTGCAAACTCCCCTGGAACAAGGCTTGGACTTATCCAAGCCTTATCGGCTGCCTAGGGCGTTTCTGTAGGAATCAGCAGTTGGGGGCGTCAGAACAGGCGGGCAAGGAGAGCCGTCACGGCCGTTTCGACGCGCAGGATACGTGCACCGAGTTGCACCGGTTGCAAGCCGGCCTTGGTCAGCAATTCCACCTCGTAGGGGATCCAGCCGCCTTCCGGTCCAATCGCCAGGGTGACCGGTTCATCCAAGCCGCGCGGGCAGGCCGGGTAATCCCCCGGATGACCGATCAGGCCCAAAGTGCCCTCGGTCATGGCCGGCAGACGGTCTTCAACGAACGGCTTGAAGCGCTTTTCGATGATGACCTCGGGCAGCACGGTGTCGCGGGCTTGCTCCAGGCCCAGGATCAGTTGCTCACGGATCGCCTCGGGCTCCAGGAACGGGGTCTGCCAGAAACTTTTCTCTACGCGGTAGCTATTGACCAGCACCACCTTGGGCACACCCATGGCCGCCACGGTTTGCAGCACTCGGCGCAGCATCTTCGGGCGGGGCAGGGCCAGCAATAGGGTCAAGGGCAGTTTGGCCGGCGGCGGCAGGTCGAAGCTGACCTGTAACTCGGCCTCGGCGGCCTCAAGGCGCAGCAGGTGCGCATTGCCCATCAGCCCGCCGATGCGGCCGACGCGCAGGTTGTCGCCCACCGCCGCGCGGTGGACGTCCTGCATATGCACCAGGCGTCGATCCCGCAGGATCACTCGGTCGGCCGCGATAAAGTCGGCGTCTTCCAGCAGCAGCAGGTTCACGGCTGGGTCGCTGGCGGCTGGTCGTCGTCGGCGGGTTGGTCATCCGGGTGGTCGCTGCGCTTGCTGATCAGGCCGCTGAACAGGATGCCGATCTCGAACAGCATCCACATCGGCACGGCCAGCAGGGTCTGGGAGAAGATGTCCGGCGGGGTCAGGATCATGCCGACCACGAAGCAGCCGATGATCACGTACGGGCGGATCTTCTTCAGGTACTGCACATTGACCACGCCGATCCATACCAGCAGCACCACCGCCACCGGGATCTCGAAGGCCACGCCAAAGGCGAAGAACAGCGTCATCACGAAGTCGAGGTAGCTGGTGATGTCGGTCATCATCTCCACGCCAGCCGGGGTGGCGGCGGCGAAGAATTTGAAGATCAGCGGGAACACCAGGAAGTAGGCGAAGGCCATGCCGGTGTAGAACAGCAGGATGCTCGACACCAGCAACGGCACCGCGATGCGTTTCTCATGCTTGTACAGGCCCGGAGCGATAAAGCCCCAGATCTGATGCAGGATCACCGGGATCGCCAGGAACAGCGAGACCATCATCGTCAACTTCAACGGCGTGAGGAACGGCGAGGACACATCGGTGGCGATCATCGTCGCGCCGGCCGGCAGGTACTGGCGCAACGGCGTGGAGACGAACGTGTAGATCTGCTGGGTAAAGGCGAACAGCCCGGCAAAGATGATGAAGATCGCCGCTACGCAACGCAGCAGGCGGGTACGCAGCTCGGTGAGGTGCGAGACCAGCGGCATGTGCTGGTCGTTTTCCGGTTTATCAGCGCTCATGGGGCTCGCGGCGGCAATGTAGGGTCATGGGGAGCGGGCGACGCGGTGGGCGCCGGTACTGGCTCTGGCGGGGTTGGAGCGGTGTCGGCGGCTGGGGCTGGTGCAATGCTGTGTTCAGCCACCGGCTCCACCGGTTTGGCCGGCTCCTGCACGGGCGACAGGATCTTGCGCGCCTCTTGCTCCAACGACAGGATGTGTTCGTTGTGCAGTTGTCGGCGGATCTCGTCCGCGCCGATTTCCCGTTCAACTTCCTGTTTGATGGCGTTGAAACTGCGTTTCAGGCGCCCGATCCACAGCCCGGCCGTGCGTGCGGCACCGGGCAGGCGTTCCGGCCCCAGCACCAACAGGGCCACGAGGCCGACGAGGAGCAGTTCAGAGAAGCTGATACCAAACATTAGTCAGTGCTCACGAGTCTTTGCGGGTCGGCTCTTCGACTTTTTCAGCCTGCACGTCGAAGGTGCGACGCTCGGTGATCGGCTGGGCGGCCTGGGGGTGCACAGGCTGGGCCGGTGGCACCGGATTGGCCGCAGGGTCGGCGGGTTTTTCATCGTCGTTCATGGCTTTGCGAAAGCCCTTGATCGACTCGCCGACGTCGGTGCCGAGGTTTTTCAGTTTCTTGGTGCCGAACACCAGCACCACCACCACCAGAATGACGATCCAGTGTTTCCAGTCAAAAATGCCCATGCTGCAAATCCTCTAATCAACGTTATTCAAGCGGACGGGCGCGAGGCCTTTTCGGCGTGCCCGGACAGGCCGAAGCGACGGTCCAGTTCATCCAGCACGGCCTGCGGATGCTGCCCCAGTTGGGCGAGCATGACCAGGCTGTGGAACCACAGGTCGGCGGTCTCGTAGATCACATCGCTGCAGTCGCCACTGATCTGGGCGTCCTTGGCGGCAATGATGGTCTCGACCGATTCTTCGCCGAGCTTCTCCAGGATCTTGTTCAAGCCCTTGTGGTACAGGCTGGCGACGTAGGAGCTGTCGGCGTCCGCACCTTTGCGGTCCTCCAGCACCTGGGCCACACGGTTCAGGGTATCGCTCATGTTCAGTGTCCTGCGGAGTAAATGGCGTGCGGGTCTTTAAGCACCGGTTCGACCACTTTCCACTCGCCGTCCTCGAAAACGCGATAGAAGCAGCTGTGACGGCCGGTGTGGCAGGCAATGCCGCCGATCTGCTCGACTTTCAGGATGATGACATCCCCATCGCAATCCAGACGCAGCTCGTGCAGGGTCTGCACATGCCCGGACTCTTCGCCCTTGCGCCACAGTTTGCCACGCGAACGTGACCAGTAGATGGCGCGCTGCTCAGCGGCGGTGAGGCTCAGGGCCTCGCGGTTCATCCAGGCCATCATCAGCACGCGCCCGGTCTTATAGTCCTGAGCAATGGCTGGCACAAGGCCGTCACTGTCCCATTTGATTTCGTCCAGCCAGTCTTTCATGTTCGGCTCCGGCAATTTGCAACAGTGTATAACTGGATCGGCTATCGCCGCACAATCAGATAAACACCCACGGCGACCATGATCCCGGCCGGCCAATGGCCCAATTGGTTTAGCGGCCCGCCGATCGCCAGCATCACGCCACCCACCAGATGCGCCGCGCCCAATAGGCGCAGGAACCAGTCGTCCTTGCGTTTTTGCCACGGTGGCGCGGGGTCTTTGGCGTGGGGTTGGGACATGCGCTCAAGCAGGTCACGGGTCATATTGGCCAGGTGCGGCAGCTGTTCGAACTGGCTGTGCAGGTTGCCCAGCATGGTCTTTGGACTCATGCGCTCGCGCATCCAACGTTCCAGGAACGGCTGCGCGGTATTCCACAGGTCGAGGTCCGGGTACAGCTGGCGGCCCAGGCCTTCGATGTTGAGCAGGGTTTTTTGCAGCAGGACCAACTGCGGCTGCACTTCCATATTGAAGCGCCGCGCGGTCTGGAACAGGCGCATCAGTACCTGGCCAAATGAAATATCTTTTAATGGTTTTTCAAAGATCGGCTCGCACACGGTACGGATCGCCGCTTCGAATTCATTGAGCTTGGTCTCCGCCGGCACCCAGCCCGAATCGATGTGCAATTGCGCCACGCGGCGGTAGTCGCGCTTGAAGAAGGCGAACAGGTTGCGCGCCAGGTAATCCTGGTCTTCCGGAGTGAGGCTGCCGACGATGCCGCAGTCGATTGCGATGTACTGCGGGCTCCACGGGTTGACGGTGCTGACGAAGATATTGCCCGGGTGCATGTCGGCGTGGAAGAAACTGTCGCGGAACACCTGGGTGAAGAAAATCTCCACGCCGCGTTCGGCGAGCATCTTCATGTCGGTGCGCTGGTCGGCCAGGGTGGCCAGGTCGGTGACCTGCACGCCATAGATGCGCTCCATCACCAGCACTTTAGGGCGGCACCAGTCCCAATACACTTGCGGCACATACAGCAGTTGCGAGCCTTCGAAGTTGCGCCGCAATTGGCTGGCGTTGGCCGCTTCACGCAGCAGATCGAGTTCGTCGTAGATGGTTTTTTCGTAGTCGGCGACCACGTCCACCGGGTGCAGCAAGCGTGCATCGGCGCTGAAACGCTCGGCGGCGCGAGCGAGGATAAACAGCCATGCCAGGTCCTGGCCGATGATCGGCTTGAGGCCCGGGCGAATCACCTTCACCACCACTTCTTCGCCGGTCTTGAGTTGCGCGGCGTGCACTTGCGCCACGGAGGCCGAGGCCAGGGGCTCGACGTCGAAGCGCCTGAACACCTCGCTGATCTTTTTGCCCAGTTGCTCTTCGATCAGCGCCATCGACTGTTGGGAGTCGAAGGGCGGCACGCGGTCCTGCAACAGCATCAGCTCGTCGGCGATGTCTTCGGGCAGCAGGTCGCGGCGGGTGGAGAGAATTTGCCCGAACTTGATGAAGATCGGCCCCAGGTCCTGCAATGCCAGGCGCAGGCGCGCACCACGGCTGAGCTCCAGCCGTTTGCGGGGCAGCCAGCGCCACGGCAGTACATAGCGCACCGCCAGCAGGAACCATGGCAAGGGCAGGGCGAACAGCAGGTCATCGAGACGGTAGCGGATTACGACGCGCTGGATACGAAACAAACGGCGGACGGCGAGCAGCTTCATGCGTTATCGCTTGGATCAAGGGAACGGCTCAGGCGCTCGAAGCGCGCCTCAAGACGTTCCAGGTCGAGTTTGGCCTTGTCGAGTTCGCGAAAGCGCGCTTGCGCTTCCCGTTGCCCGACCAGAGTGCGCGATTCTTCGCTCAGGTATTCGGCGAGGTTCTGGTTAAGGCTGGCGAATCCCTGCTGGTACCAGCGCGTGCGGCTGCGCACGTGACCGCTGATCAACTGCGTGGCGACGGGGCCGATCCAGCGCGAGAGTTCGTATTCCCAGTCCAGTTCCAGATCCTGCAGCACGGCGGCCAGGTCCATCAGCACCGCGCTGTCGCCTTCCAGCTCAACTTCGGTGCTGTGCAGGATGGCGGTCTTGTTGCGGCTCAGCGCAAGGTGCAGCAGGCTCGATGCCGGCGCACGCAGGGTGCAGTCGGCGTCGGCGGCCCAATGGGTCGCCAGCATCAGGCCTTCATCGCTGGGCAGGATAAACAGCTGCAAGGCGGGGCTGCGGCAGTCGACGGCGATGACGTTGCCGTTAAGGTGTGCGAGCCGCGCCAGGGCAGTGCTGTCCAGGCGCAGCACACGGTTGAGGCCGTGCTCGACGCTGGCGAGAAGACCTTGCAGCAGCATCAGGGCTTGATGCCGCGGTGCAGGGCGACGATGCCCGAGGTCATGTTGTGGTAGGTCACACGGTCAAAACCGGCTTCCACCATCATCGACTTCAGGGTTTCCTGGTCGGGGTGCATGCGGATCGATTCGGCCAGGTAGCGGTAGCTCTCGGCGTCATTGGTGATCAGCTTGCCCATCAGCGGCATGAAGGCAAAGGAGTAGGTGTCGTAGACCTTGGACATCAGCGCGTTGGTCGGCTTGGAGAACTCCAGCACCAACAGGCGGCCACCCGGTTTGAGTACGCGCAGCATCGAGCGGATCGCGTCTTCTTTATGGGTCACGTTGCGCAGGCCGAAGGCGATGGTCACGCAGTCGAAATGGTTGTCGGGGAACGGCAGCTTTTCAGCGTCGGCCTGGACGAATTCGATATTGCCGGCCACGCCTTTGTCGAGCAGACGGTCACGGCCGACCTTGAGCATCGAACCGTTGATGTCCGCCAGCACCACCTGGCCAGTCGGGCCGACGAGCTTGGAGAACTTGGCGGCCAGGTCGCCCGTGCCGCCGGCGATGTCCAGCACGCGATTGCCGGGGCGTACGCCCGACAATTCGATGGTGAAGCGCTTCCACAAGCGGTGCATGCCGCCGGAAAGCACATCGTTCATCAGGTCGTACTTGGCGGCTACAGAGTGGAACACCTCAGCGACTTTTTCCGCTTTCTGGCTTTCCGGGACGTTCTTGAAGCCGAAGTGAGTGGTGGGTTCGGCATCGCTGCCTTTGCGCTGATCAGTCATATCGCTGTCACCAAAAGAGAATGCGGCACATGATAATCCCCAAGGCTTGCTTTGTCTTGGCAAGGCTGCAGGTAAGATAGAAGGGCGCCGAGACGTTTTGCCGCATTCACGTTGTGCAAGTCTCTATTTTTCAAGTCTCTGCAAGAGGAATCATCGCAATGGCCCGTATCACCGTTGAGCGTGCACACTCCCTGGGTAAAGAAGGCGCACGGGCAAAGGCCGACAAGTTGGCGAACAAACTCAAGGAAAAATATGGCCTGGAGTCGTCATGGTCTGGCGATACCTTGAGCCTCAAGCGTTCCGGGGTTAAAGGCACCGTACTTGTGGCTGACGATTCGCTGCGTATCGATGTGGAACTTGGCCTATTGATGTCCGCCATGAGCGGCACCCTCAAGTCCGAAATCGAAAAAGCCCTGGACAAAGCCTTGGCCTGACTTCTTAGGGTTAGGGTGCCGATTCTAATTTTTCCTCCTACTTTGTGCCCAAGCCCACAACTCCTGCGGGCCGTTCCTCCCCCCTATTCTGTGTGAGGTGCACCATGGCCAACGTTATCCTGAAGAAAAAAATCGACACTCCAACCCGCGCCCTGAGCGATGTTAAATCCTACGCGCGCAAGATCTGGCTGGCGGGCCTGGGGGCCTATGCGAAGGTCGGCAGTGAGGGCAGCGAGTATTTCAAAGAGCTGGTTAAGAGTGGTCAAGATATTGAAAGTAAAGGCAAAAAAGTTGCCGTTGAACAACTTGATGCCGCCAACAGTCAGATTGACCAAGTAAAGAGTAATGTCACTGCGGTCAAAGGTCGGGTAGAAGTTCAGCTGGATAAAGTTGAAAAAGCTTTTGATACTCGCGTTGCAAGTGCCTTGAATCGAATCGGCATTGCGTCTAAACATGACGTGGAGACACTCTCTGCTAAGCTCGAAGAGCTGACGGCATTGCTCGAACGTGTCGCGCGTAAACATTAAGGAGACAACGGGATGGCTGTTAAAAAGAATACTCAGAAAGAAGGCAGCTCGTGGATCGGGGAAGTTGAAAAATACTCCCGTAAGATCTGGCTTGCTGGTTTAGGCGTGTACTCGAAGGTCAGCAGTGATGGCGGCAAGTACTTCGAGACCTTGGTTAAAGACGGCGAAAAAGCCGAGAAGTTGACCAAGACCACCGTTGGCAAGAAAGTCGATGCGGCCAAGGCCAGTGCAGGTTCGGCCAAGGCAAGCATTTCCGACACCTGGGGCAAGTTGGAAGAGACCTTCGACAAGCGCCTCAACAGTGCCATTTCGCGCTTGGGCGTACCCAGCAAAGCGGAGCTGAAGACGTTGCACAGCAAGGTCGACACGCTGACCAAGCAAATCGAAAAACTCACCGGCGCTAAAGTGGCACCCGTGAAAACCGCCGCCGCCAAACCTGCGGCCAAAACCGCAGCGGCTAAACCGGCCGCAAAAACTGCCGCCAAGCCATTGGTGAAAGCCGCCGCCAAACCTGCAGCAAAAACCGCGGTCAAGGCGCCGGCGAAAGCGGCGGCCAAGCCTGCGGCCAAAACCGCAGCAGCCAAGCCGGCTGCAAAAGCCGCCGCTAAACCGGTCGCTGCCAAAGCGGCTGCCAAGCCTGCGACCAAAGCCGCCGCCAAGCCTGCAGCCAAACCAGCAGCTAAGGCTGCGGCGAAACCGGCCGCCAAGCCTGCGGCGAAAACCGCAGCGGCCAAGCCCGCCGCCAAACCTGCTGCCAAGCCCGCCGCAGCGAAGAAGCCCGCCGCCGCCAAAAAACCTACGGCCGCCAAACCAGCAGCGGCAACCAAACCTGCAGCTCCAGCATCCACCGCCTCTACAGCCAACTCGGTCTCCGCGCCGACGCAGGCTGCCGCTACCCCGACTGCAACGCCGGCTACCCCGACGCCTTCCAGTCAGTCCTGATTTTTCCGGGACATCCAAAAATACCCGGCCTGCGAAGGTCGGGTTTTTTTGTACCCGCTGATCTTTGCCGGCAACAACGCCAGCGCCATCAGTTGTAAGTGATCGAAACGGTAACGGCGCTGGCCAGACTGCCGTGGGTGAGGGGTTCCCCGGTTTTGTGGTACGCCGCCGTAAGCGGCATCACTGCTTTATTGCCGGCAGTTGCGATGCTACGGCTGCGCTGGTCCACGGTGCCGTTGGCGGGGATGGCATACGCGGGGGAGCCGCGGTGTATGAGCTGCAGGGCTGTTCCCCCCGAGGTCCCGGTATTGGAAAACAGTTGGGCGTTCCCCGTTGAAGGGGTGCCGGAGAACAGAAAAATCACAGTATTGATATCCGACTCGCAGTCGGCGGAAATCTCGAAATCAAACGCGCCCGTACTGGCCGCCGTATCGAAGTCCGAGACCTTGATGGTGGGCAAGGTAATGGTGCGGTTCTCATCGCCGGCCGCCAGGTTGCAGGTGCCGGCGTTGATCTGGCCGACAAAAGTCAAAGTCCCCGTGGTGGCGGCCTGAACCCCATGGCTGGCCACGCCCACAGTGATTGCCAGCCAAACCGCCGGCGCGCGAATGTTCATCGCATGATCCTCAATCGGTCAGTCATAGGTGATGTGTACGGTCACGGTGCTGATGAAGGTGCCTTGAGTGACCGTGCCGTTCTTGTGATAAGCGCTACCGAGTGGCAGCACGGCGCGGTTGCCCGAGACCGCCAGCGTGCGTGTGTCTTCGGTGCCGTTGGCGAGAATGTTCTGCACGCCGCCGCCGAGGCGTGAGTACAGCCAGAGCGCAACGCCTGCGGCGCTGCCCGTGTTGGCGAAGATCCGATCATTGCCCGGTGCCGGAGCCCCGGAAAAACGGAACGTGACGTTCATGGCATCGCTGCATTGCGCGGTCAGCTCGAAGTCCCGTCCGCCAACGACAGTCTGGGTGTCGAATGCACGGACTTGCACCGGCTCGAACAGGATCGTGCGGTTGACGTCACCGGCGTCCAGGTTGCAGGTAGGCGTAGGGGCGACAAAACGCACCGATGTATTGAGCAGCAAGTGAAAGCGGCCTTTGCCGCCGTCCCAACGATCTTCAACCAGGCTTCCACTGGTCAGCGTGCCGCTGGTGACGGGCCCGGTCTTGAAGAACAACGCCTCCGCGCTGACATTGCTGTACAGCGGCAACGCATTGCTCTGACTGAACGGGGGCGAGGTGTGCAGTTGATGGGGGTAAACCAGTCCTCTGTGATTACGCACCAGCACGCGTATGCCGACCCCTGGCACACCGGTGTGATACGCCGTGACGCCTGCGCCCGGCACCATCGCCGAGTCGGTGAAGCGCCCGATAATCTGCCTGGGGGTCGAAGTACGGCAGTTGAGTTCAAAGCTGGGCGCGATGCCGTTGAAAGCCTGCCGGATAATCAGGCTGCCCACGGGAAGGCTGGCGGGAACGGTGATGGTGTCCGGTAGGGACAGGCCGTGCTCGGAGTTGGGATATAGCCGACACTCAGCAAGCACCGTGACCGGCGCCCCGACTATCAGCAGGAGCAAACAACATCTAACAGTGTGCGTCATGGGCAACCTCGTTATCAGAAGCCGGGTATCAAGGGGCGCGTGATCATGCCGTTCAGCCGCTTGCATCGCGCTCGGCCGCTGGCGGCTGCGCGGCGAGGTCGGCACCGACCTGGCACAGGCCAGCGTTCAGATGCCGCATGCGCTGCTTGTTCTGCGCCGTGGCCGCGATGGCGGCGTTATAGGTAAACCAGCAAGTGGCAGTGGCGGTTGAACCCCACTTGACGGTCAATTTGCCCCGCGCCCGGGAGACCCGGACAAACGCCTTTCCACCTTGGCCGACGATCCCGACACTGGCGCCGTCTTCATCGAATACATCCGAACCGAACGGCAATGGGCTGCCGTCCTCGCGCTGTGTGGTGATCAACAAGGCTTGGCCGCTGACCGTCTCGAATTGCAGCTTCACCACCGAGCCGGCGCGGGGCGCGACGTTGCGCGCTGCGGTCTTGAGTTCGACATCCACGGACAAGTCCTTGGGGTCCAGCTCGACCACGTTCTGTCGATAGGGCGTGAGGTGGCTCACCACGGCCTGGCCGTCCTTGCCGACGTGGGCGGCGTGGTTGCCATTGATCCTCGCGCCCTGGGCGTCGGGTGCCTGGACGATCCCCAGGGTGTCGCCCAGCTCCGGGGCGAAGATCAGGCCGTCGGCGTGCGCAACCAGGCCGCCGGTCATGCCCAGCGATGTCGAGCGGTACGCCTCGCTGTGGCCATAGCTGGCGGACAACACGCCATAATCGGCCTGGTATTTCATATCGGCACTCTGGGTGTTGCCGCTGCCCTGGGTGCGGCTGGTGCTCAGGCCGTAGCTCAGTTGATTGTGCTCGCCCCAACTACCGCCCAGGCTGATCCGCTCGCCGCTGTTGTGGTCTCCACGGTAGGCCGTACTGGTCAGAGTAGGCGTATGCGTGCCGCTGCCCAGCGGCAGGCTCAGGGTCAAATCCAGCTGTTGATCGACCTCACCACTCAGCACATCACGGCCGCGCTGAACGCTGAGGGTGTAGTGGAGGTTTTTCCAGTGGCCGCTGTAGCCGGCACTGAAGGTCAGGTTGCCCCCTGAACGGTTCCAGTAGTGTTGCGAAGAACCGGTCACATACACCGAGCCGTGGCTCAGGCTTTGATTAAGGCTGATATCCATCCTGTCGCGCAGGCGTGACACGTTGTCCAGGTCGCGTCCGTCCAGGGCATGGTCGCGCAGTTGCGCGGCATCGCCCGCCGTCAGAAAACCGGAGGTGGAGTAACGGTAAGCGCCGAGGGTGAAGTGGGTGCCGCTGTCGGCGAAATTCTTGCTGTAGCGCAGTTGCACGCTGTGCCCGCTGCGCGAGCCATGCTTCGGAATGTCGGCGCTTGAGTGTGTCAGGTCCACGGACAATGCGCCCAATGGCGTGTTGAATGCCGCGCCTGCCAATTGGGCGCGGTAGTCCTCGCCCAGCATCGCGCCGGTGTAGCCGGTCAGCAGATTGCTCAGACCCTGTTGGTAAGTGGCCTGCATCAACTTGGGCGGATGGCGCAGCCCCAGCTCATCCACCTGGCCGATACTTAGCGTGTAGCGCCGGTAGCCCGGTCGCAGCAAGTGAGCATTGGCGGCGAACGGCACGATAAACGCGCGCTGGCGACCGTCGGCCTCGGTGATCGTCACACTCAGGTCGCCTCCGTAACCGGTCGGGAAAAACTCGTCGAGCACAAAGGGGCCGGGCGCCACGGACACTTCGCTGAGCAACACACCACGTTGACGCACGCTGACACGGGCATTGGTTTCGGCGACACCGCGCACCACCGGCGCGAAGCCGGTCATGGAATCCGGCAGCATCCGGTCATCGCTGAACAGGCTGATGCCGCGCAGGCGAATGCTGTCGAAAAGTTCGCCGGGGGTATGGATTTCACCGGCCATCAGTTGTGATCGCCACCGACTCAGTTCGCGCTGCACATAGGTGGCGTTGCTCTGATAGCCAGCGGCGCCGAGGCTGTGGCTGTAGCTGCCGTTATGTCGCCAATGCCAATCGCCCAGGTTGAGCCCGGTGTTCAGGCCCATGTAGTGGGAGTCCAGCGAGCGGCCGTTGGTGCGAGTGGTAAAGGTGTTGGCGTTGTAGCGCACGAACGCTGCGTCCACGCCACTTTCCCAGTGCCTGGGGTCGACGTAGCCACGCGCTTGGCGCGTCAGGTAAACCTGGGGGATCTGCAGGTCCAGGCGCGTTTCGCCGATATCGAACTGGCTGCTGGCGCCGGGTAGATAGCTGGCGATCTCGGCGCAACGGTCAAACGGTTTGCGCGGGCCGGGTGTTTGTTGGTCGGCACTGTCGACCTCGATACCGAAGCGTTGCAACGCCTCACGTTCCAGGCACAGCTGTGCCGACGGCTGACCCTGGACGGCGATAAACGTGACGCTCTCGCGCCCGAGCCACTGACCGTTGAGGTACACCTCTGAACGGTAGGTGCCTGGCAACACGACGTTGCCCTGGCTGAATTTCGCGATATCGACCTGCAAGCCTGCCGCGCCATCGGCAAAGAAAGCCGGGTTGAACTCCACATACTCGGCGCCGTGGGCGTCCATCGCCTCGGCGCTGCTCACCAGCAGCAGGCTACGCATTGTCAGACTCAAACCACGGCGTGCCAGGGGCGCACTGCGGACGCCGGTGGGCGTGATCGCACTCATTGTTAAGCGTTTCCAAAAACAGGTGTTGCTCGGCTCCCGGCATAGGGAGGGTCATGGGGCGACCTTGGCGTTGTGGAGGACCTTCACCCCGAAATCGTCCAGCGTCTGGAATTCCACGCTGGCCGTAGCTCCAGGCGGCGCTTTGAGGTCAGGCAGATCGAAGCGGGTGCGAGCGCCGGGCATCACCATATTGCCGGCCCCGGAGGCAGCGGCTTGGCACCCATGGCGTTGCCCGGCGACTTGCACCTCGACGCGCTCGAAGGTCACCAGGTAAGGGGTCGGGTTGAACACTTCCACCGCCTCGCCGTAGGCGCTCGACACGCGGCGCCACTGCAACTTGGCGGGCGCGGCCTCGGCACCGTGGGGCAGGCCCGGGGGACGCAGGATCAGCTTGATCCGTGTGCGAAACGCCAGTTGCAGCTGGTTACTGGGCTGGACGCCTCGCGCCTGCGCCGGCACCTCCAGCACGTTGAACCAAAACAGGCTCTCCTGCGCTGGCGGCAACTCTTCGCCGGTGTAAGCCACGCGTACGACCTGCTGTTTACCCGGCTCCATGCGAAAGATCGGTGGCGTGACCACGAACGGGATGTCGGCCAGTTCTGGCGTCGAATGTTCGTCGCCGTTGTCGAGCCAGGTCTGGATCAGCACCGGTACTTGGTTCCTGCTTTCAAGCCTGACGGTGACTTCCTTGTGGGACTGCGGATAGATAATCCGTGTGCTGCTGATCACCACGCTCGCCTGCGCCGATAGCGCGACGACCATGGCGCACAGGGCTGCCACGGTGTGTCGAATCGAAAGAGTGGACATGGGCGGTCATCCACCAGACGTGTGGCTGAGGCCCGCCACATGGCGCACGCGGGCGCCGAAGTCGCTGATGCTGGTGAACTCGACCTGAGCGGCGCCGTGCGGACGCTGCTGCAGGGTCGGCAGCACAAAGCGTTTTACGTCGCCGGCGGGCAGCAGCAGGCTGTCGTCGGCCGCTTGGCTCGGTGCCTTGCTGAAGCGCTTGCCGGCGCTGAACAACATCACCGGGCCGAGCGATACGTGATACGGCGTCGGGTTGGTGACTTGCAGGGCAAACCCGCGCTCATGGGGGACCAGCGTCCATTGCAGTTTCGAGGCCGCGCGCTCCACCGGATAGGGCAGAGCCGGTGGGCGCAGGAATACCCGCAGGCGGGTGCGGAACGACAGTTGGATCTGATTGTTCTGCGCGGCATCCACGGCACGCGGCGGCACTTCAAGTACATTCAGCCAGAACAACCGTTCACGCGCTTCGGTCAGCGGCTCGCCGGTATAGCGCAGGCGCAGGGCCTGTTGCTGGCCCGGCTCGATGCGGAAGATTGGCGGCGACACGCTGATCGGCGTGAGTGCGGTGGCCGGCGTCGAGTGTCGATCACCGCTGTCCAGCCAGGTTTGCACCAGCGCCGGGCGGTTGCCACGGTTCTCCAGACGCACGACTACTTCCTGCTGTTCGGCCGGGTAGACCACTCGCGTACCGTGGATGATCACGCCGGCCTGGCCGGCTGACGTCCACCACGACAACAGACTGAAGGCCCAGGTGACCAGCACCCGTCGGGTTTGGCTGCTCATGGCGTTACTCGGCGTACTCGATCATAAAGCCGACCCGCGTGTTGACCTTGCCCTCGGTGGCCGGTCCGCTCGCATACAGTTGTGCCGCCAGCGGGATGATTGCCTGGTTATCGGCGATCACCACGCTCTCGGATTTTTCGCTGTAGACATTGATCGGCGAGCCGCTACGGCTGGTGACTTCGACCTGCACATTCTTGGCGTTGGTGGTGTCGGCCGGGTCGTCATGACCATCGATGTTCAGGCGTCCGGTAGCCACGTCGATGGCGGGGCTGGTTGGGTCGAACGCGACCATGGCGATGCGCCCGTTGGTGCAACTGCCTTCTCCGGGCGCGCCAATGCGAATGGTAAAACCGGTCAGGTTGGCGCGGCTGCCAGCGGTGGCCAGGCGCGCTGCCGAGACGCCACCCAGGTTGACGTCTTTGACCACCGCGCCACTGCCCGGCGCCGCACCTTCGACCGTGCAGGTCACATCGGTGACCAGCCCGCTGAAATTGATCACGCCGTCGACGGCGAACGCAGCGTGGGGGAGTGCGGCGGCCAAGGCCAGTAGGGCTGCGACGGGGGAAAGAATATTGACGTTCATGGTATTTCCAGGGGTGATTGATCGATAAGGGGCCTCGGTGGATGTGAATAATTTGTATCTAAAAGTTAATGTGTTCTATAGCGAAGCCACGACTTTTAGTTCGAGATAGTTCGAAACGGTGCTGTTTTAATTATGGTTTTTTGCAAGTCTTGTTCGAGCTGTGAAAGTTGCTGTAAGCGCTGTCCGTCAGGGGCTTCTGTAGGGCGTATCGATATCCGTTGTGCGGCGATATTGAACCCTGTGTAGGCCTGGGCTATACCGGGCTGGTAATAAGGGTGGATTGTGTAGATCGTTGCGTTACTTATGCGGGTGTCTGTATGCCTACTTCAACTAGTCATGCGTATACCGTCATGTTGTTGGATGACCACGAAATGGTTCGGCAAGGTATTGAGCTGGGCCTGAGTGGAGCGTCCGATATCAAGGTGATCGGTTCTTTTGCCACGGGCCGGCAATTGCTGGACGCACTTGCCCGGCAATCGGCGGATGTCGTGGTGATGGACTTCATACTGGCACCGGCGGAAATCGATGGGCTCAGCCTGCTGCAGGCGCTGAACCGTCGTTTCAGCCAGTGTCGACCATTGATTGTATGTTCCCACTACACGCCTGCGACGGTATCGCTGTCGTTGAAAGCGGGATGCTGGGGCATCCTCGGTAAAACCCAGAACTTGACCGAGTTGATCAGCGCCATTCGAACCGTCGCCCAAGGAAGGATTTATTTACAGCCCTGCATGGTGCCGGCATTGCAGGGTACGCAATCGGTGTGGGAGGCCATCAGCCAAAAAAACACCACGGATTTTGCATCGCCATTACGCTTGAATGCCTGCCTTACTCCAAAAGAACAGGAAGTACTGCGCTGTTTTCTGGATGGCATGTCGGTGAACTCGATTGCCGCCAAGTTCTCGCGCAGCGCCAGTACCATCAGCACGCAAAAACAATCGGCTTATCGCAAGTTGGGTATCAGGAACGACAGTGAGTTATTCAAGTTCACTCAACAATTCGGCGCGCTGGGCTGATGCTCACCGAGCAGCGTTAAATGTGATCGTCCAGATAACGCAGCGCCAGACGCTCCGTGGCCTGTCGCGCCGGCATCAACAGATGCGGCGCCACCAGCATCATGATCTGGTAAACGACCACCCGCACCTCGCCCTCGCGATCGAGAATGCGCTGGTAATCCAGGGAAAACAGCAGGGTGAGGGTGATCTGTTCCACCAACTGCCCCAGCGCCTGGGTATCGCTGACCAACTGCCCAGCCGCCTTCAAGCGTGCCAGCAGTGACGCCAGGGTGCGCTTGAGCGCCGTAAGCAGGTTGCGAATGCCCTTGGCCAGCTTGGGCAGGCGCCCGGCCAGGTTTGACAGGTCCTGGAACAGAAAACGGTAGTGGGCCATGCGCTCAATGATCAGGTGCAGGAACAGCCAGTAGTCCTGGGGCTCCAGTTGCGCGTCGGCCGGTGGGTCGAGCAACGGCGCCAGTTCATTCTGAAAGCGCTCGAACAACCCCAGCACCAAGGGTTCCTTGCCATGGAAGTGGTAGTAGAGGTTGCCGGGGCTGATCCCCATTTCATTGGCCACCTCCATGGTCGACACGTTCGGTTCGCCCTTGTGGTTGAACAACTGCAGGGCACATTCAAGGATACGGTCGCGGGTCTTCATCCAGTCTTCTTTATCTGATCGTTGAGCTCAGCGCACCCGCACATAGGTGCCCGGCGCCGCTTCCATTGGTGGGTAATTCTGGTTGCCCAGGGCGGTCAGGGTTTCGCGCTGCACGCCCGAGCGTTGCTGGATCCATGCCAGCCACTGCGGCCACCAACTGCCTTCGACATGGTTGGCGTCGTAGTACCAGGCGCGCGGGTCGCTGCTTAGCTTGGGGTTTTCGACGTAATTGGCCTTGGGGTTGCCAGGCGGGTTGAGGATGCTCTGGATATGCCCACTGTTGGACAGCACGAAGCGCCGCTCGCCACCCAGCAGTTGCGTGGAGCGATACACCGCATCCCAGGGCGTGATGTGGTCGTTGATGCCAGCCACGCTGAAGCTGTTCACCGTGACCTTTTGCAAGTCGATCGGCGTGCCGCACACCTCCAGGCCGCCGGGATGGCTCAGTGGGTTGTGCTTGAAAAAATCCAGCAGGTCGCCGTGCAAGGCGGCGGGCAGGCGCGTGTTGTCGTTGTTCCAATACAGAATGTCGAACGCCGGCGGTTGCTTGCCCAGCAGGTAATTGTTGATCCAGTAGTTCCAGATCAGGTCGTTGGGGCGCATCCAGGCAAACACCTTGGCCATGTCGCGGCCGTCCAGCACACCTTGTTGGTAGGACCGACGTTTGGCCGCTTCCAATGTTTGCTCATCGGCGAATAGGGTGGCGGGGCTGTCGATCTGGCTGTCCAGCAGGCTCACCAGGTAGCTGGCGCTGGAGATGCGGCGCAGCTGGCGCTTGGCTTGCAGATGGCCTTGCAGCGCGGCGATGGTCAGGCCGCCGGCGCAGGCGCCCATCAGGTTGACCTCCCGCGCGCCGGTAATGGCCCGGCACACGTTGAGCGCTTCTTCCAACGCCGCCACGTAGGTGGACAGGCCCCACTCGCGATGCCGCACATCCGGGTTGCGCCAACTGACAATAAAGGTCTGCAGGCCGTTTTTGAGCGCGTATTGCACGAAGCTGTTGGCCGGGCTCAGGTCGAAGATGTAGTACTTGTTGATTTGCGGCGGCACCACGAGCAGCGGCCTGGCGTACTGTTTCTCGCTCATGGGTTTGTACTGGATCAACTCCAGCAGCTCGTTGCGAAACACCACCGAGCCGGGCGTGGTGGCCAAGGTTTTACCCACTTCAAATGCCTGTTTGCTCACTTGGCGCGGCAGGCCATTGTTGTGCAGCAAATCGTCGAACAGGTTGCTCACCCCGCGCACCACGCTATTACCCCCGGAGTTGAGCAGCTCCTTGACGGCCAAGGGGTTGAGCAAGGTGTTGGAGGGCGACACCGCATCGTTGAACAGCGACAAGGCAAAGTGCGCCCGGGCCCGGTCGTCGTCGCTCAGGGTGCTGTCGTCGATCCAGTGGCGGGTCTGTTTCTGCCAGCTCAGATACGCCTGAAGACTGCGCCGATAAAGTGGGTTGAGCTGCCAGGTGGGGTCGACGAAACGGCTGTCGCGGGGGTTGGGCTCATGCACGGTCTCGCCCAGCAGAACGCGACCCAGTTGCCCACCCAGGGCCAGGGCGTGACGGGCGGTATGCACCGGGTTACGCAAACCGTGGGCGGCCACGCTGCGCAGGGTCGACAGCAGGTCGCGGCCTCTCAGCCCGGTGATCGCATTTTGCGCATTGATGAACGCGGCGGGGGTGGGCGCCGGGTTCGTCACGGGTCTTTCTCGCATGAGCCAACACTCCTTCGTCTAGCCATCAACAGGCACGCCAATTCAGAACCATAGTCGGTTCCTGGCAAGTTGCGCGGCGGTGTGGTCCTTACACCGCGGGGCGTGGGTGAATCACTGCGCGCAGGCGTTCCTCCTCCAGGAATTTCATGATGATCGGCGCCACGGCTTCGGCCCGGGTGATCAAAAACAAGTGGCCATCATCGATGATGTGCAACTGCGCGTTGGGGATGCGCCAGGCGAGCATGCGCATATTGACCAGCGGGATCAGCGGGTCGTCGTCGCCGGCCAATACCAGGGTGGGTTGGCGGATCTTGTGCAGCCAATGGATGCTGGTCCAGCCCAGTCCCGCGAACAACTGCCAGTAGTAGCCGAGCTTGCCGGCCGAACGCACTTTGCTGGCATGTTCGGCGGCCAGCTTCGAATCGCGACGGAACGAGCCGCCGTAGATCATCGGTGCAATGCGCACCACATGGGACGGCTGGATATAGCGGCGCGGGCTCGCCATCAGCCACAGCACTTTCGGCTTGCCCGGCACCATCACCGCGCCCGCCGCCGTCGCCGCCAGGATCAGCTTCTTGCAGCGCTCCGGGTAGTCATAGGCGAACTGCTGCGCCAGCGCGCCGCCCCAGGACACGCCGACGGCATTCACCTGGCCGTAGTCCAGGTAATCAAGCATGCGCGCGGTGAGCTTGGCCAGGCCAGGGAAGCGGTACGGCCGGCTGGGCGTCGAGGAACCGCCCACTCCCGGTACGTCGAAAGCAATGACCTCCAGGTCCGGGTCCAGAGCCTGCACGAACGGAAACACCAGCTCCAGGTTGGCGCCGATGCCGTTGAAGATCAGCAACGGCGTCAAGTGAGGCTTGCCCGGACGTACCGCCGTGCGGATGGTCTGGCCATCCAGGTCGATGGTACGGAAGATGAACGGTTGCGCCATGCTCAAGCCCTGTGAGATGTGACGGTTGGAATGCAGGCCGAATGTGGGAGGGGGCTTGCCCCCGATTGCAATTGATCAGCCAATGGATCGGATGACCGACACACGGTCATCGGGGGCAAGCCCCCTCCCACGTGTGACCCCATTTCAATTCAGCGTTCGTGTACGTAAGTCCCCGGGGCTGCTTCTGCTGCTGCGTAGGTTTTATTGCCTAATAGCGTCGGCGCCTTCTTCAATTTGCCCGCCCGCTCGGCCTGCCACGCTTGCCAGTGTAGCCACCAGGAATCGGTGTGCTTGGTGGCGTTTTCCTGCCATTGCAGGGCCGTGCTCGCCAAGCCGTCGCTGGTCTGGTAGCGCGCCTTGGGGTTGCCCGGCGGGTTGAGGATGCTCTGGATATGCCCGCTACTGGACAACACGAACTCCACGTTGCCGCCAAACAACTGCGCCGACTTGTAGCAGGACTGCCAGGGGTTGATGTGGTCGTTGGTGCCGGCCAGGGCGTAGATATCGGCGGTCACTTGCTTGAGGTCGATCGGCGTGCCGCACACTTCCAGAGCGTTGGGGCGAACCAGCGGGTTGTTCTTGAACAGTTCGATCAGGTCGCCATGGAATGCCGCGGGTAAACGCGTGGTGTCGTTGTTCCAGAACAGGATGTCGAAAACCGGCGGTTCGTTGCCCAGCAGGTAGTTGTTGACCCAGTAGTTCCAGATCAGGTCATTGGGACGCATCCAGGCGAACACCTTGGCCATGTCGCGACCTTCCAATACCCCGGCCTGGTAGGAGTGGCGCTTGGCCGCTTCCAGCGTCTGCTCGTCGACGAACAGCGCCACCTGGGTGTCGAGGGTGGTGTCGAGCACGCTCACCATCAGGGTCAGGGCGTTGACCTTTTTCTCGCCCAGCGCCGCGTAATGGCCCAGCAGCGCCGTGCAGGTGATACCACCGGAGCAGGCGCCGAGCATATTGATGTCTTTGCTGCCGGTGATCGCGGTGACCACATCGACCGCTTCCTTGAGCGCCTCGATATAGGTCGACAGGCCCCACTCGCGCTGGGCCTTGGTCGGGTTGCGCCAACTGATGATGAACGTTTGCTGGCCGTTGCGCAGGCAGAAACGCGCCAGGCTTTTATCCGGGCTCAAGTCGAATACATAGAATTTGTTGATCTGCGGCGGCACCACCAGCAGAGGGCGTTCATGCACTTGTTCGGTGATCGGTTTGTACTGGATCAACTCCAGCACATCGTTGCGAAACACCACCGCGCCTTCGGAGGTGCCCAGGCTCTTGCCCACTTCAAAGGCGCCCATGTTCACCTGGCTCGGCATGCCGCCGTTGTGCACCATGTCCTTGGCCAGGTGGGACAGGCCATCGAGCAGGCTTTTGCCGCCGGTTTCGAAGAAGCGTTTGACCGCCGCCGGGTTGGCCGCGCTGTTGGTGGGGGCCATGGCTTCGGTCATCAGATTGATCACGAAGTGGCCGCGGCTGATGTCCTGTTCCGACAGGTTGCTGTCGCCGATCCAGTCGTGCAGTTCCTTGCGCCACGCCAGGTAGGTTTGCAGGTAACGTTTGTAGAGCGGGTTCTGGCTCCAGGCCGGGTCGTGAAAGCGACGGTCATCGCTTTCCGGCGCCAGCGCTGATTTGCCGAACATGACGTTTTTCAGTTCCACCCCGAAATGGGCGACATGCTTGACGCTGTGCAACGGTTGCTTGATGGCTTGGGTCAGCACCATCTTCGCCGAGGCCAATAAATCCTTTTTGCGTAACGCGATGATCGGGTTCAACCCCAGGGTGTTCTCCGAGGCCTGGCGTTTCAAGTCATCGTTGTTCTTGTTACTCATCTACGACGCTCCATTGTCCGAAAGACGAGTACCGGCTACCGCTGCGCACCAAGTTTCGATACACAACACAAGCCAGGTACTGCGACTCGGGTGACCGTTGATACCGCATCGTCAAATGCAGGGAACTTGCCAGTTCCATTGGTTACCCGAGTTTAATTTTTTTCGCAAGCAGGCCAATCATTGGCCACGCGACAGGGCATTCAAGCAGATGAAATTAGAAAATGCTCTCTAAAGAGCAAGACGCCTGACTTAGAGCATCAGGCGTACGACCGACTCACTCGGGTCGCGGGTTTTACCGGCGGCCTTGAGTTCGGCGAGGTAGTCGGCCCACAAGGTTTCCTGACGCACTGCCAGTTGGTAGAGGTAGTCCCAGGTGAACAGCCCGCTGTCATGACCGTCGTCGAAGGTCAATTTCAGTGCGTATTGGCCGGCCGGCTCGATCTTGGTCAGCCGAACGTTCAGCTTGCCGAATTGCAGGATGGGTTTGCCGTGGCCCTGGACCTCGGCGGAAGGCGAGTGCACCCGCAGGAACTCGGCGGGCAGCTGGTAGACCTCATCGGGCCCGTAAGTGAGGCCGAGGGTGTTGGAGGTTTTGTGCAAATTAACAGCGGTAGGGAATTTCGGCATTGGGGACCCCTTGGGCTGCGAGCTACAAGCCGCGAGTTGAATGTACTCAACGTGCGGCTTGTAGCTTACAGCTTGCGGCTTACAGAATGTACCGCGACAAGTCTTCGTTCTGCGCCAATTCGCCCAAGTGGCTGTTGACGTAGTCGGCATCGATCTTGATTGCTTCGCCATTCTGCGCACCGGCCATGTCGCCGGCGCTGAAGGACACTTCCTCAAGCAGGCGTTCTAGCAGCGTGTGCAGGCGACGGGCACCGATGTTCTCGGTCTTCTCGTTGACCTGCCAGGCGATTTCCGCCAGGCGCTTGATGCCGTCCGCCTGGAACTCGATACCCAGCCCTTCGGTTTTCAGCAGCTCACGGTATTGCTCGGTGAGCGAGGCATGCGGCTCGCTGAGGATGCGTTCGAAGTCGCCCGGTGTCAGCGCCTTGAGTTCCACGCGAATCGGCAAACGGCCCTGCAGCTCCGGCACCAGATCGCTTGGCTTGCTCAGGTGGAATGCACCGGAAGCAATGAACAGGATATGGTCGGTCTTGACCATGCCCAGCTTGGTGTTGACGGTGCAGCCTTCGATCAGTGGCAGCAGGTCGCGCTGCACGCCTTCACGGGAGACATCGACGCCGCCGGAGTTACCGCGCTTGGCCACCTTGTCGATCTCGTCGATAAACACAATGCCGTGCTGCTCGACCGCTTCGAGGGCCTTGGCCTTGAGTTCTTCCTCATTCACCAGGCGCCCGGCTTCTTCGTCGCGCACCAGCTTGAGCGCTTCCTTGACCTTGAGCTTGCGGCTTTTCTTCTTGCCCTTGCCCATGTTGGCGAACAGGTTCTGCAACTGGCTGGTCATTTCTTCCATGCCAGGCGGCGCGGAGATGTCGACGCCGGACACTTCGGCCACTTCGATTTCGATTTCCTTGTCGTCCAACTGGCCTTCGCGCAGGCGCTTGCGGAACAGTTGGCGCGTGTTGGAATCCGAAGCCTGTGCAGCGTCTTCGTTGAAGCCCATGCGCGCCGGTGGCAGCAGGGCGTCGAGGATACGTTCCTCGGCAGCGTCTTCGGCGCGGTGGCTGACCTTGGTCATTTCCTGTTCGCGCAGCATCTTCAGCGCAGCGTCGGCCAGATCGCGAATGATCGACTCGACGTCACGGCCTACATAACCCACTTCGGTGAACTTGGTGGCTTCGACCTTGATGAACGGGGCATTGGCCAGTTTGGCCAGGCGCCGGGCGATTTCGGTTTTACCCACGCCGGTCGGACCGATCATCAGGATGTTCTTGGGCGTTACTTCAACGCGCAGTTCTTCTGGCAGTTGCATGCGGCGCCAGCGGTTACGCAGCGCGATGGCAACGGCGCGTTTGGCATCGTCCTGGCCGATGATATGGCGGTTGAGTTCATGGACGATTTCACGGGGAGTCATGGACATAATGTGTGGCGGCCCTCAAGCGCGAATAAGCCTGCGGCTTACTCGGCGAGGTCCTGCTCCTCAATGGTCTGGTTGTGGTTGGTGAACACGCAGATGTCGCCGGCGATACCCAGGGCGGTCTCGACGATTTCCCGCGCCGACAGGTCGGTTTTCTTCAGCAGCGCACTGGCTGCGGCCTGGGCGTAGCCGCCGCCGGAGCCCATGGCAATCAGGCCATGTTCGGGCTCAACCACATCGCCATTACCGGTGATGATCAAGGAGGCGTCTTTGTTGGCGACGGCCAGCATGGCTTCCAGGCGGCTGAGGGAGCGGTCGGTGCGCCATTCTTTGGCCAGCTCGACGGCGGCACGCACGAGGTGGCCCTGGTGTTTTTCCAGTTGGCCTTCGAAACGCTCAAAGAGGGTGAACGCATCGGCAGTGGCACCGGCGAAACCGGCGAGTACCTGGCCGTGGTACAGGCGACGCACTTTTTTCGCGTTGCCTTTCATCACGGTATTACCCAGGGAAACCTGGCCGTCGCCGCCCATGACGACTTTGCCGTGGCGACGTACTGAAACGATGGTGGTCAAGGGGAGAGTCTCCACGCAGCGGGGCGAAAATGCCCTGATGGAAACTCATATGGGGGTGGCGGGGGGGATTTCAACCATGGGGGGTGATGGCGGACGAGTGGTGCTCAAGGGTCTGACACACATTCCAGAGCCCGGCAATACCAAGTGTGGGAGGGGGCTTGCCCCCGATGACGGTGCATCAGTAACAGATGTACTGGCTGACACACTGCATCGGGGGCAAGCCCCCTCCCACACTGTTTGGTGCTGATTCTGGGTCAGCGGCTCTGGCGCTGTTGTAACAACAGGTTGCTAAACCCGGCGCCGGCCAATTGCTTCTGCGCCACGGTCAGCTGTTCGCGGTTGCTGAATGGCCCCACCAACACGCGATACCAGGTTGCGTCTTTCACCGTGCCGGATTCCACCGTCACCGTCTGGCCCAACAGAATGATCTGGGCACGCACGCGATCCGCATCGGCCTGCTTCGGGAACGAGCCAGCTTGCAGGAAGAACTTGGTCACCGGTGCGGCCTTGGTTTCGGCAACCGGCGGTGCTGGCGGAGGAGTAATCCCGGCCAACGCCGCCTGGGCCCGCGCGGTGTCGATTTTCGCCGCTTCCGCCGGGGTGACCGGCGTGGTCGGCACTTGCGGCGTCGGCAGGGTTTTCTCCGGCACAGCGTCAGGCGGCACGATCACTTCCGATTCCGGCAACAGCGTGTAGAAGTCGTATTTTGGCTTCACCGGCGCCGTAGGGCTTGGTGTGGTCTTGTTGGCTTCGGCGATCTTCGAGGCTTTCTGCTGCTCTTGTTTGACCCGTTTGACGTCGTCGCCCTGGCCTGGGTCCAGCTTCATCAGAAACACGATAAAGGCGCCGACCGTAAGGCCGATGGCCATCCACAACCAGCCCGGGATCGGCTTCTTCGCCGGGGCCTGGTAGCGGCTGGCGCCGCGCTTGGGTGCAGGTTTTTTCTTGGCAGCCAACTTACATACGCTCCAGAGTTTCCAGGCCCAACAGTTCCAGGCCTTGCTTGAGGGTCCGTCCAGCCAGTGCGGCGAGGCGCAGGCGACTCTGCTTGTGGGCTTCGTCGTCGGCGGTGAGGATCGGGCAGTTCTCGTAGAAACTGGAGAACAACCCGGCCACTTCGTACAAATAGGTGCACAGGATATGCGGCGTGCCTTTTTCGCCGACACTGTTCAGCACTTCGCCGAATTGCGCCAACTTGGCGGCCAGGTCCTGTTCATGGGGAGCGTCCAGCACGATCTGGCCTTCGACTTGGCTGAAGTCCTTGCCCAGTTTGCGGAACACGCCGGCCACGCGGGTGTAGGCGTACAGCAGGTACGGCGCCGTATTGCCTTCGAAGTTGAGCATCAGCTCGAAGTTGAAGCTGTAGTCGCTGGTGCGGTGCTTGGACAGGTCGGCGTATTTCACCGCGCCGATCCCCACCACGCGGGCGATGTTGCGCAAGTCGGCTTCGGCCAGCTCCGGGTTCTTTTCCTTTACCAGGTTATAGGCACGGTCCTGGGCTTCGTTGAGCAGGTCGATCAGCTTGACGGTGCCGCCGTCGCGGGTTTTGAACGGGCGGCCGTCGGCGCCGTTCATGGTGCCGAAGCCCATGTGCTCCATATGCATCGGGTGGGTGACGAAACCGGCGCGACGCGCTACTTCGAACACCTGCTGGAAGTGCAGGGCCTGGCGCTGGTCGACGAAGTACAGCGCACGGTCCGCCTTGAGCACGCCACTGCGGTAGCGTACGGCTGCGAGGTCGGTGGTGGCGTACAGATAGCCGCCGTCGGCCTTGACGATGATCACCGGCAGCGGCTCGCCGTCGGCGGTCTTGTATTCTTCGAGGAACACGCACTGCGCGCCGTTGCTTTCCACCAGCAGGCCCTTGGCCTTGAGGTCGTTGACCACATTGATCAGGTCGTCGTTGTAGGCGCTTTCGCCCATCACGTCGGCCATGGTCAGTTTGACGTTGAGCAGGGTGTAGATCTGCTGGCAGTGGGCCAGGGAGATATCGCGGAAGCGGTTCCACAGCGCCAGGCATTCTTCGTCGCCGGCCTGCAGCTTGACCACCAGGCCACGGGCGCGGTCGGCAAATTCTTCGGATTCGTCGAAGCGCTTCTTGGCGGCGCGGTAGAAGTTCTCCAGGTCCGACAGCTCATTGCTGGTGATCGGGTTTTCCTGCAGGTACGCCATCAGCATGCCGAACTGGGTGCCCCAGTCGCCCACGTGGTTCTGGCGGATCACGGTGTCGCCGAGGAATTCCAGCACCCGTGCCACGCCGTCGCCGATGATGGTCGAGCGCAAGTGGCCAACGTGCATCTCTTTGGCCAGGTTGGGCGCCGACAGGTCGATGACCACGCGCTGGTTGTCGCCGGCCTTGCGCACGCCGATGCGGGCATCGGCCAGCGCGGCGTCCAGGCGCGAGGCCAGGGCCTGGGTGTTCTGGAAAATATTGATAAAGCCCGGACCGGCGATTTCGGCCTTGCTCACCTGCGGGTCGGCCGGCAGGGCGGCGATGATTTTTTCCGCCAGGTCGCGCGGCTTCATGCCGGCCGGCTTGGCCAGCATCATCGCGATATTGCTGGCGAAGTCGCCGTGGGTCTTGTCACGGGTGTTCTCCACCTGAATCGCCGGCGTCAGGCCTTCAGGCAACACACCTTCGTTGACGAGTTGGGTGAGGGCTTGTTGGATCAGCTGGCGAATGGTGTCTTTCATGGTGTTCTCTTTCGACCGCAAGCGGCGGCGCGCGATGCGCAGGTGGAAAAACTGGGCATTATCCGTGGCGGGGGCGGGCTTGCCAACCTTCGCGGGACCTGTGGCCAGGCTTAATACAAATCTACCGGGTCTACGTCCAGCGACCATCTCACCTGGCGACCGCTCGGCATTTGCTCCAGCGCAAGTAACCAGCTACTTAACAGGCGATGCAAGGGGGCTCGCGCGCTGGCTTGCAGCAGCAGCTGTGCCCGATAACGTCCAGCGCGGCGCTCCATGGGCGCGGGCACCGGGCCAAGCAGTTCGATGCCGGTCAGACCCAACTCACCGAGCAAACGTTCGGCAGCGCTGCACGCTTCATCCAGAAAACCTTCGGCCTGCCCCGGTTTATGCGCCTCGGCGCGCAGCAGCGCCAAGTGTGCGAACGGCGGCAGGCCGGCGGAACGGCGTTCGCTCAGGGCCTGTTCGGCAAAGGCGAAGTAGCCTTGCTCGGTCAGTTGGATCAGCAACGGATGGTCGGCCAGGTGCGTCTGGATAATCACCCGCCCGGGCTCCTCGGCCCGTCCCGCGCGGCCGGCGACCTGCACGATCAACTGCGCCATGCGCTCGCTGGCGCGGAAATCACCGGAGAACAGGCCACCATCGGCGTCCAGGATCGACACCAGGGTCACCCGAGGGAAGTGATGGCCTTTGGCAAGCATCTGGGTGCCCACCAGAATGCACGGGTGGCCCTTCTGGATGGTGGCAAACAGTTGGTTCATCGCGTCCTTGCGCGACGTGCTGTCGCGGTCGACCCGCAGCACCGGGTAATCCGGGAACAGAATGCCCAGGCGTTCCTCGGCGCGTTCGGTGCCCGCGCCGACCGGTCGCAGGTCCACCTTGCCGCACTGCGGGCAGTGGCGCGGCACCCGCTCCACATGGCCGCAGTGATGGCAGCGCAATTCGCCGTAGCGCTGGTGCACGGTCATGCGCGCATCGCAGCGTTCGCACTCGGACATCCAGCCGCAGTCATGGCACAGCAGGGTGGGGGCAAATCCACGACGGTTGAGGAACACCAGCACTTGCTGGCCGGCGGCAAGGGTCTGGCCGATGGCTTGTTGCATCGGCCCGGAAATACCACTGTCCAGCGGACGGCTTTTCACGTCCAGACGCAGGAAGCGTGGCTGCTTGGCGCCACCGGCCCGCTCATTCAAGCGTAGGAGTCCGTACCGGCCGGTATAGGCGTTGTGCAAGCTCTCCAAGGATGGTGTGGCTGAGCCCAGCACAATCGGAATGTCTTCCTGGCGCGCGCGCACCAGTGCCAGGTCGCGGGCGTGGTAGCGCAAGCCTTCCTGCTGCTTATAGGAGCCGTCGTGCTCCTCGTCGATGATGATCAACCCGGGATTTTTCATCGGCGTGAACAGCGCCGAACGGGTGCCGATGATGATGTCGGCCTCGCCGTCCCGCGCCGCCAGCCAGGACTCCAGGCGCTCGCGGTCGTTGACCGCCGAATGCACCAGGGCGATACGCGCGTTGAAACGCTGTTCGAAGCGCGCCAGGGTTTGCGGGCCGAGGTTGATCTCCGGAATCAACACCAAGGCTTGTTTGCCGGCCTGCAGGGTTTCGCGGATCAGTTGCAAATAAACTTCGGTCTTGCCGCTACCAGTGACCCCGGCCAGCAGGAACGCGTGGAAGCTGTCGAAGCCGGCGCGAATGGCTTCATAGGCGGCGCGTTGCTCGGCGTTCAGCGGCAGTTCCGGTTGGGCCAGCCAATGTTCGTGGCGGGCGTCTGGGGCATGCTTGCGGATTTCCACCTGCACCAGGCCTTTGGCGAGCAGCAGGTCGAGGCTGTCCTTGCTCAACATCAGCTTGCTCAACAACTGATGGGCTACGCCATGGGGGTGTTGGGCCAGCGTCGCCAAGGCTTCGCGCTGACGCGGCGCGCGGGCGATGCGTGGGTCGTCCAGGCGCGCGCCAGGCACCGTCGACCAGAAACGCTCCTGGCGCGCCTCGGCCAGTTCGCCCTGGCGCAGCAACACTGGCAGCGCCCAACTTAAGGTGTCGCCCAGGCTGTGCTGGTAATACTGGGCGGTCCACAAGCACAGCTTGAACAGCGCCGGTGGCAGTGGCGGCGTGGCGTCGAGAATCGCCACGGCCGGCTTGAGTTTCTCGGCGGGCACTTCGCTGTGGTCGGCAACTTCCACCAAGATGCCGATCATTTCCCGCCGGCCGAACGGCACGCGTACCCGCATGCCCGGCTGCAACTGCGCACGCAACACGCCGGCCGGCGCCCGGTAATCGAACAGGCGGCGCAGGGGCGAAGGCAGGGCGAGGCGCAAAATGGCGTCGGGCACGCGGGGAGTCTCATATAAAGGCAGGCGGTGGCGCAGGGGCGCGAGCCTAGCAGAGGAGGGCGTTAATGGGTATGCCGTGGTTTTCTGATGAAAGGGGCTTGCTGACGGTAAGGTCCGCTTGCGCGATTGCAAAGGTCTGGTAGAATCCGCGGCCTAATTACGTGCGGTATTCGACAATAGTGTCGAGTGGCGGCACGCTAGCCCGAGGAAGTCACCATGAAAGCCGATATCCATCCAGCGTACGAAACTATCGAAGTAACCTGCAGCTGCGGCAACAAGTTCGAAACCCGTTCGAACCTGTGCAAGCCACTGGGTACTGACGTATGCAACGAGTGCCACCCGTTCTACACCGGTAAGCAGAAAACTCTGGACACCGGCGGCCGTGTACAGCGCTTTGCTGACCGTTTCGGTGCTTTCGGTGCCAAAAAGGCCTAAGGCCGATCAACTTGGGAAGCCGCTGCGGTTTTTCCATGCTGATAAAAAAGGCGTCCCTTGTGGGCGCCTTTTTTGTGCCTGGGATTTGGCTGTCGGCGGTTCAGGCCGAGGTGTTTTGCCCGGCGCCGGCGTCCTTGGTCCAGGTGGAAGTGCAGCGCGTGGTGGACGGCGACACCGTGCGCCTCAAGGATGGCCGCAGTGTGCGTATGATCGGCCTCAATGCGCCGGAAACTGGTAAAAAGGGGCGGCCGGACGAGCCGTTCGCCGTCGCCGCGCGCGAGCGTCTGCAAGCCTTGGTGCAGGCCAGTGACGGGCGGGTCGGCCTGGTGCCGGGGCGCGAAGCAAAGGATCACTATGGGCGAACCCTGGCCCATCTCTACGGCGCCAATGGCCGCAATCTGGAAGCGCAATTGCTCGCCGATGGGCTGGGGTTTCAGGTGGGCGTCGCGCCGAATATCGATCTGGTGGCCTGTCAGCAGGCGGCCGAAAACAGCGCGCGCAAAGCGCGAGTGGGGCTGTGGCGGCAATCGCCGGTGCGCTCGGTGGCGCAAATCAAGCGTTCCGGGTTCGCAGTCATCAGCGGGCAAGTCCGGAGCATCGAGCGCAATCGTGGCGGAATCTGGATCGAGTTACAGGGCTCATTGGTATTACGCATTGCACCCGATCAGGCCCGACAATTCGACTCGCGCCTGCTCACTGGTCTGCAAGGCAAGACCGTCGAGGCCCGTGGCTGGGTACAGGATCGCTCCCGGCGGGGTGGCCTTAAAACCCATCAAGCGCGCTGGTTACTGCCGCTGACCGATTCCAGCATGCTGAAAGTGCAGCGCGAATAAAAAAATTGTAGACATTTTTTAAGGGGATTGTGAACAGTCCAGCCCTTATATCCCGTGGCCTTAGACCAAAGTACGGCGCTTTGGGGCCTTGACACCGGTGACTGCCCAGTCTTGTAGGGGCTTTACGACACGCGTATCCTCGGCGGTCCGTCGACCAACAGTAAAAGCGGAATGCCGATATGTCTGATTTGAAAACTGCCGCTCTCGAATATCATGCCCATCCTCGTCCAGGAAAGCTGAGTGTAGAGCTCACCAAAGCCACCGCCACCGCCCGCGACCTGTCGCTGGCCTACAGCCCTGGCGTGGCCGAGCCCGTACGTGAAATCGCTCGCGACCCCGAGCTGGCGTACAAGTACACCGGCAAAGGCAACTTGGTTGCAGTGATTTCCGATGGCACCGCGATTCTCGGCCTGGGCAACCTCGGCCCATTGGCGTCCAAACCAGTCATGGAAGGTAAAGGCGTGCTGTTCAAGCGCTTTGCTGGCATCGACGTGTTCGACATCGAAGTCGATTCCGAGAGCCCGCAGGCTTTCATCGACACCGTCAAACGCATCTCCATCACCTTCGGTGGCATCAACCTGGAAGACATCAAGGCACCTGAGTGCTTCGAGATCGAAAAGGCTCTGATCGAGCAGTGCGACATTCCGGTATTCCACGATGACCAGCACGGCACCGCGATCGTAACCGCGGCCGGCATGATCAACGCCCTGGAAATCGCTGGCAAAACCCTGGCTGACGCCAAGATCGTTTGCCTGGGCGCCGGCGCGGCGGCTATCTCCTGCATGAAGCTGATCGTCAGCATGGGCGCCAAGCTGGAGAACATCTACATGGTCGACAGCAAGGGCGTGATCCAGTCCGAGCGTACCGATCTGAACCAGTACAAGGCGATGTTTGCCCACCCGTCCTCCAAGCGCACCCTGGCTGACGCCCTGAACGGTGCCGACGTGTTCGTCGGCCTGTCCGGCCCGAACCTGCTGAGCGCCGAAGGCCTCAAGTCCATGGCGGCCAACCCGATCGTGTTCGCCTGCTCCAACCCGGACCCTGAAATCGCGCCGGAACTGGCTCACGCCACCCGTAACGACGTAATCATGGCCACTGGCCGTTCGGACTACCCGAACCAGGTCAACAACGTGTTGGGCTTCCCGTTCATCTTCCGTGGCGCCCTGGACGTTCGCGCCAAGCGCATCAACGAAGAAATGAAAGTAGCGGCCGCCAACGCCCTGCGTGAACTGGCCAAACTGCCAGTCCCTCAGGACGTTTGCGACGCCTACGGTGGCGCCAAGCTGGAATTCGGTCGTGAGTACATCATTCCGAAGCCAATGGACAAGCGCCTGATCACCGTGATCTCCGACGCCGTCGCCAAGGCTGCGATCGAGACCGGTGTGGCTACCCTGCCGTATCCGAAGCACTACCCGCTGCAAAGCGTGGATGATGTGTTCAACGGCTAAGCCGTTGTAGCGCACCAACAAAAAAGCCCCGTCTCTCGCGAGTCGGGGCTTTTTGTTGGGGTGGCGATTAACGGGTGTCCTGTGCAGATCAAATGTGGGAGGGGGCTTGCCCCCGATGGCGGTGTGTCAGTCACTCGATGAGTTGGCTGGTCCAGTGCTATCGGGGGCAAGCCCCCTTCCACATTGGGTTCTGCGTAGGCTTAAGGTTCAGGTTAGAACAGATCGATCGGCGCCGACTCGTCTGCGGGCAGCGGGCTGCCCGGCACGACGCCGTTGCCCAGCTCATTGACCGACGGCGGCGTATCTTCGCTCTTGAACAGTTCGAAATACGCATTCGGCGTGCTTGGCGAGGCAGCGCGGCCGCTGATCGGGTCGATCCTCAGGCTGAGGATGCCTTCTGGTTCCGGCTGGGTGTGCAGCGGCTTGTCCTTCAAGGCTGCGCCCATGTAGCTCATCCAGATCGGCAGCGCGACGGTGCCACCGAACTCGCGGCGACCGAGGCTTTCCGGCTGGTCATAGCCGGTCCATACCGTGGTGACGTAGTCGCCGTTGTAGCCGGAGAACCAGGCGTCCTTGGATTCGTTGGTGGTGCCGGTCTTGCCTGCGATATCTGCGCGGCCCAGGGCCAGGGCGCGGCGGCCGGTGCCCTTCTTGATCACATCTTCCAGGATGCTGTTGAGGATGTAGGTGGTACGGCCATCCACGACACGTTCGGCCACAGCCGGTGCCTGCGGTTCGCTAGGGGCGCTAGGGTTGGCGGCTGCCGGAGTCGTGCCGGGCGTTGGCTCGATGGTGATCCCGCCGTGGCTCGGCGCAGCCAGGCCATCGGTGGCAACTACGCCGTTGACCACATCGCCCGGCACCCGTGGCGGGTTGGCAGTGAACAGGGTGTCGCCATTGCGGCTTTCGATCTTGTCGATCAGGTACGGCGCGATCTTGTAGCCGCCGTTGGCAAAGGTGCTCCAGCCGGTGGCGATTTCCATCGGCGTGAGGGTGGCGGTACCCAGGGCCAACGACAGGTTCGGCGGCAGGTCCGACTTATTGAAGCCAAAGCGCGTGATGTAGTCGATGGTCTTGCCGACGCCCATGGCTTGCAGCAAACGGATCGATACCAGGTTACGTGACTTGTACAACGCCTCGCGGATACGGATCGGGCCAAGGAAGGTATTGGTGTCGTTCTTCGGGCGCCAGACTTTGTCCAGGTACTCGTCGACGAACACGATAGGCGCATCGTTGACCAGGCTGGCGGCGGTGTAGCCGTTGTCCAGTGCGGCGCTGTAGATGAACGGCTTGAAGCTCGAACCGGGCTGGCGCTTGGCCTGGGTGGCGCGGTTGTAGTTGCTCTGCTCGAACGCGAAACCGCCGACCAGGGCGCGAATCGCACCGTTCTGCGGATCCAGCGACACCAGTGCGCCCTGGGCCAGCGGCACCTGGCTGAACTTCAAGCTGTCGTCCTTCTGGCGTTGCACGCGGATCAAGTCGCCCACTTGCGCGACGTCCGACGGCTGCTTGGGCATGGCGCCCATGCTGTTGGTGTTCAGGAAAGGGCGCGCCCATTTCATGCTGTCCCAGGCCACATGGGCCTCGCCGGTACGGGTCAGCACTTGCAGGCCGTCTTTTTTCACCTGGGTGACGATGGCGGGTTCCAAGCCGCTGATGGGGCGCTGTTTGCTCAATTCTGCGGTCCAGGCGCTGAGTGTCTTGCCCGGCAGACGCGATTCAGGGCCGCGATAGCCGTGGCGCTGGTCGTAGGAAATCAGACCGGAATGCACCGCATCGTTGGCGATTTCCTGCAGGTCGCTCGGAACCGTGGTGGTCACGCGGAAGCCTTCGGTGTAGGCATCGCTGCCGTAGCGGCCGACCATCTCGGCGCGGGCCATTTCGGCGATATACGGGGCGTTCACTTCCGGCGTCGGTACGTGATAGCTGGCGTTCAGCGGCTCGGCCACGGCGCTTTCGTAAGCGGCCTGGTCGATCTTGCCCAACTTGTACATGCGCCCCAGGATCCAGTCGCGTCGCTCTTTGCTACGCGCCGGGTTGGCCAGTGGGTTGAAGCGCGAAGGCGCCTTGGGCAGGCCCGCGATCATAGCCATCTGCGCCAGGCTGGCGTCGCGGATGGACTTGCCGTAGTACACCTGGGAGGCGGCTTCAATGCCGTAGGCGCGGTTGCCGAGGTAGATCTTGTTGACGTACAGCTCAAGGATCTCGTCCTTGGTCAGCTGTCGCTCGATCTGCAGTGCCAACAGGATTTCAGTGGCTTTGCGCGAAAAGCTGCGCTCGCTGGTGAGGAAGAAGTTCTTCGCCACCTGCATGGTGATGGTGCTGCCACCGGATTGAATGTGTCCGCTTTTTACCAACTGGGTGGCGGCGCGCACCAGGCTGCTGGGGTCGACGCCATAGTGGTTGGCAAAATTATCGTCCTCGGCCGACAGCAGGGCGCTGATGAAATTAGGCGGAATGTCGGCAAAACGGATCGGTGTGCGGCGCATTTCGCCGAACTCCGCGATGAGTTTTTCATCGCTGCTGTAGACCCGCAAAGGAATCTGCAACTGGATACTTCTAAGGGCCTCTACCGACGGCAAACCCGGACTAAGGTAGAGGTACGCCCCGCTGAGCACGAGCAGCAGCCCGCAGAAGATGGCGACAATGGAGTACCCGAAAAACTTCAGCAGACGAATCAAGGCTTTTGGATTTCCAGAGAAAAGAATGGGTTAGGCGTCGGGGCATGCATGGCAAACGATGGATCAACCCGAGCTGCAGATAAAAAGCGGGAAAAAACGCTGGGCATTAAAGCATTTTCGGCCTGGGGCGTCATTCGCGCCTCTGCAACAAGTCGACCGAATGCACGGCGTCCCGCGGCAACCAGGCGGTATGACAGGCAATGTTCTAGGGAGTTTTATGGGAGGGATTATTCAGGCGAAAAGTCGATACCTTGCTGGGCATCGATATCAATGACACGGCCATCAGGCTGGTCGAACTGGGGCACTCGCCCGCAGGTTTCAGCGTTAAAGGTTACGTCACGCAGGGGCTGCCCGCCGGGGTAGTGGTCGACGGCGCGTTCCTGGACCTGGACGGCATCGGCCAGGCGTTGCACACCGCTTTGCTCATGTTGCAGACGAGGGTTCGGCGCGCAGCGGTCGCAGTGAGCGGGCCATCGGTCATTACGCGACTCATCGAGCTGGAGGCGGGGCTTACTGACGAAGCGATGCTGGCGATGGTCGAGCGGGAGGCCGAGCAGTACATTCCTTATCCACTGGATGACATGGCCATCGACTTTCAAGTCCAGGGGCGCTCGGTCCAGAAGGCGGAGCGGGTCGAGGTGTTGCTGGCGGCATGCCTGAAGGAGCATGTCGAAGCGCGCGAGGCGGTTTTGACCATGGCGGGGCTCATACCGGCGGTTGTCGATGTTGAAGCGTTTGCATTGGCGCGCGCGAGCAGTCAGGATTTCGCCAGCTTCACGCCGTGCAATCGCGTCGATGGCGCACAATGGGCCGTAGATGGCCAAGGGATGGGAGTTGCTTGCGGGCTGGCCCTGAGGAGTTTCGCTTGAAGACACGAATCAACCTTTTGCCCTGGCGCCAAGCCCAGGCTGAACGACGCCGTCACTATTTTGTGGCGCTGCTTCTGGCGTTCGTGTGCATGGCGTTGGTTGTCGTGTGGTTGGCGGATCAGGTGATTGACCAAGCGATCGATCGGCAGGTGACGCGCAATAACCACCTGGGAAATGACATAGCCACTCAGGATTCCAGTATCAAGACCCTTGGCGACCTAGAGGCGCAAAGCCAGCAACTGGCTGAGCGGATGAAGGTCGTGCAGGACCTGCACAACGGCCACTCATCCGGTGCCCGATTGTTGGATCAGTTGGCCCGTGCGGTGCCCGATGGCGTGCATTTGCATGAGGTCGTGGCCAAAGGCGATACGTTGAGTATCAGCGGCACCGCCGAATCCAGCCAGGATATCGCCCAATTGATGCGTCGTCTGGAAGCATCGGAGGGCGCCCATGGGGCTCGTTTGCAGCATGTGCGCACCGAAGGCGCGCAAGGCAGCAATGGATTCCAACTGATGGTGCGCCAGGGAGCGTCCTCCGAGGCCCAGCCATGAGCCGGCCCCGGCTCGAATTTTCCGCGTTCTCTCACCGCGCTGCAAAATGGCCCCTACCTGGCAAGGTCTTGCTGGGCTGTGCCCTGGGCGGCCTGGTGCTGGCGATGGGTGAGCTGATGCAGCTTGGTCCCGCCCGCGTCCGGTTGCAGCAGGCGCAGGCGCAAGAGATGGCCCTGCAACGGCAGCTCGCGGAATCAGCTGTTTTAGCGTCCGAACTCGAAGAGCGCGCTCGTCAGCTCCAACTCAAGCAGGCCCAGGTCGAGGGGCTGTTGCGACAACTGCCGGGTGGGCCCCAGATGCCAAGCATGCTGGAAGATATCGCCCGATTGGCCTTGGCCAATGGCTTGGTGATCGAGTCCGTGCTCCCCCAGGATGAACAACTGCGCCCTCTGTATGCCGAGCAGCCTGTGCAGATCGGCCTCACTGGCGCCTATCACGACCTCGCCTCGTTCGTCAGTGCCTTGGCTGATCTGTCGCGATTTACCACGGTGCATGAGATGCGCCTGCAAGCGGATGGCCGCTTGTTGCGGCTTGACCTGCAGGCCAGGATCTACCGGCGTGCGCTGCCATCGTCGGTGAGGGATGAGGCTGAGCCGTCGCCGTTGCGCAAACCGCGCTTTATCTACCGTGCGGCCGGCCTGCGCGACCCGTTCCAGCCGTTGAGCTTGCAGGTCGAGCATGTGGCAGGGCGGCGCGCGCCTGGGCCGGACCCGATGCGGCCAAGGGGGCTGCTGGAGGGGCTTGCCCTGGACCGATTCGAAATGGTCGGCACGCTCTCTCGTGGGGCGCAGACCTTCGCCCTGCTGCGAGTGGCGTCCACGGTGCATCGCCTGGCGGTCGGCGATTACCTGGGGCCCGATTACGGTCGAGTCACGGCCATTCATGACAACCATATCGAATTGGTCGAGCTGTTTCCCGATAAACAGGGTGCCTGGCTGGAGCGCCCGCGAACCCTCGTGCTGAACGTCAACTCATAACGGAATTAAGCAAATGAAAAGGACTTTCCTGTCCTTCGGTGTAGCGCTATGGATAGCGCTTACGGCACCGATGGCTGCCGCTGTGCCCAATCGTGTGGACCTCATCCAATTGCCGCCCCCTGGCAGGGCGGTGGTGAGTGCCTTTAGCGGCGAACCGCTCAACCTCAATTTCCAGAACATCGAAGTACGTGCCGTGCTGCAGCAGATCGCCGATGTTGCAGGCCTGAACCTGGTCGCCGGCGACGACGTGCAGGGTACGATCACACTGCGCCTCAAAGGCGTGCCATGGGATCAGGCCCTCGACCTGGTGCTGCAAGCCAAGGGGTTGGACAAGCGGATCAAGGCCGGGGTATTGCTGGTGGCGCCCGCCGAGGAGTTGGCGGCCCGCGAACTGCTGACGCTGGAATCACGCAAACAAATGGCCGACTTGGCGCCGTTGCGTCGCGAGCTGTTGCAGGTCAACTACGCCAAGGCGGCGGACCTGGCCAAGCTGTTCCAATCAGTGACCGGCCTGGAAGGTGCTACCGACGAGCGCGGTTCGGTGGCGGTGGACGATCGCACCAATAACATCATCGCTTACCAGACCGGCGAACGCCTCGACGAGCTTCGGCGGATCGTGGCGCAGCTGGATATTCCGGTGCGCCAGGTCATGATCGAAGCGCGAATCGTGGAGGCCAACGTCGATTACGACAAAAGCCTCGGCGCGCGCTGGGGTGGGCGACTCACGAGCGGCAACTGGCAGGCCGGCGGTATGCCTAAGCCGCTGCCGGAGGGCGCGCAACCGCCGGAGAACCCACCCAGCTCGCCGTTTGTCGATCTGGGCGCGGTGACCGCGTCGTCCGGTCTGGGGGTGGCCTATATCACCGACAATCTGCTGCTGGACCTGGAACTGACGGCCATGGAAAAGACCGGCAACGGTGAAATCGTCTCGCAGCCCAAAGTGGTGACCTCCGACAAGGAGACCGCGCGCATCCTCAAGGGCACCGAGATTCCGTATCAGGAATCCAGCTCCAGCGGCGCGACATCGGTGTCGTTCAAGGAGGCCTCGTTATCGCTGGAAGTCACCCCGCAGATCACCCCCGACGACCGGGTGATCATGGAGGTGAAAGTCACCAAGGATGAGCCCGACTACCTCAACCGGCTCAATGACGTACCGCCGATCAAGAAAAACGAGGTCAATGCCAAGGTCCTCGTCAGGGATGGCGAGACCATCGTGATCGGTGGAGTTTTCTCCAATACCCAAAGCAAAGTGGTAGATAAAGTGCCATTTTTGGGCGATGTGCCGTATCTTGGCCGCCTTTTCCGGCGCGATATGCTGGCGGAGAAAAAATCCGAGCTGCTGGTATTCCTGACTCCGCGTATTATGAATAACCAGGCGATTGCTGTGAGTCGTTGATTCTGTGCGAAATTTGATTCTTGTAGGACCGATGGGGGCTGGAAAAAGCACCATCGGCCGTTTGCTGGCCAAAGAGCTGCGCCTGCCATTCAAAGACTCCGATAAGGAAATTGAATTGCGCACGGGTGCCAATATCCCGTGGATCTTCGATAAAGAAGGCGAACTGGGCTTTCGCGACCGTGAGCAGGCGATGATCGCCGAACTGTGCGGCTGCGATGGCGTGGTATTGGCTACCGGCGGTGGCGCGGTGATGCGCGATGAAAATCGCCGAGCGCTGCATGCCGGTGGTCGGGTGGTCTATCTGCATGCGTCGGTCGAGCAGCAGGTGGGCCGTACCGCTCGTGATCGCAATCGCCCTTTGCTGCGCACCGCCGACCCGGCGAAAACCTTGCGCGATCTGCTGGCGCTGCGCGATCCGCTGTATCGGGAAATCGCCGATCTGGTGGTGGAAACCGATGAGCGGCCGCCACGCATGGTGGTGCTGGACATTCTCGAACGCCTGCAACGGCTGCCTCCCCGTTAAAGCCAGGGGCGAAATGCGCTATTCTCGGCGTCGCGCCATCACCCTGAGCGGTGTGGCGTAGAGCCATCAGGCAGCGTCGGACCTCGACGTTACCGGTCGTCAATTCATCTCTCACGCGGGGACACATGCAGACACTTAAGGTCGATCTAGGCGAGCGCAGCTACCCGATCCACATTGGCGAGGGTCTGTTGGACCAGCCCGAGTTGCTCGCGCCGCATATTGCCGGGCGGCAAGTGGCGATCATCTCCAACGAAACAGTCGCGCCGCTGTATCTTGAGCGTCTGAGCCGCAGTCTGGCGGCCTACTCAGTGATTTCCGTGGTGCTGCCCGACGGCGAAGCCCACAAGAACTGGCAAACCCTGCAACTGATCTTCGATGGCCTGCTGACGGCGCGCCATGACCGGCGTACCACGGTGGTCGCCCTCGGCGGTGGCGTGATCGGCGATATGGCCGGTTTTGCCGCCGCCTGCTACCAGCGCGGCGTGGACTTTATCCAGGTGCCAACCACCCTGTTGTCCCAGGTCGATTCGTCGGTGGGCGGCAAGACCGGCATCAACCATCCGCTGGGCAAGAACATGGTCGGCGCGTTCTATCAGCCCAATGCTGTGCTGATCGACACCGCCACCCTCAACACCCTGCCACCGCGTGAGTTGTCGGCGGGTCTGGCGGAAGTCATCAAGTACGGGCTGATCTGCGATGAGCCCTTCCTGACTTGGCTGGAAGAGCACATGGACGCCTTGCGCGGTCTCGATCAGGTGGCGCTCACCGAAGCGATTTCCCGCTCTTGCGCGGCCAAGGCGCTGGTGGTGAACGCCGACGAACGCGAATCCGGCGTACGGGCCACCCTGAACCTGGGCCACACCTTTGGGCATGCGATCGAAACCCACATGGGCTATGGTGTGTGGTTGCATGGCGAGGCGGTGGCGGCCGGCACGGTGATGGCCATGGAAATGTCACACCGCCTGGGTTGGATCAGCGCCGACGAGCGCGATCGCGGTATCCGCCTGTTCCAGCGTGCTGGTTTGCCGGTCATTCCGCCGCAGGAGATGACCGAGGCGGACTTCCTCGAACATATGGCGATAGACAAGAAAGTGATCGACGGTCGACTGCGACTGGTGCTGCTGCGCCGCATGGGCGAAGCCGTAGTGACCGACGATTATCCGAAAGAGATTTTACAGGCCACGCTGGGAGCGGATTACCGCGCCCTGGCCCAGCTTAAAGGTTAATAAGATTCTCATGACTAGTTTGCATGCCGACGAGGCGTTCCTCGGCCATTACCAGTTAAGCCACGACCCTTTCGCTCCACGGGTGCCTGGTTTCAAATTTTTCCCGGCCCAGCGCAAGCCGGTGCTGGGACAGCTTCACCATCTCGCGCGCTATAGCCAACTGCTGCTGGTAGTGACCGGTCCCTTGGGCAGCGGCAAGACCTTGCTGCGCCAGGCTCTGGTAGCCAGTACCAATAAGCAATCGGTGCAGAGCGTGGTGGTGTCGGCCCGTGGTGCCACCGATGCGGCCGGTGTTCTGAGCCAGGTAGCCCAGGCGCTGGACGTGTCCACTGCCGAGCCGAACGGAATCCTCAAGCAGGTGGTGCAGTTGGGTCTGACCGGGCAGGAAGTCTATCTGCTGGTGGACGATGCCGAGCAGCTCGACGAGTCGGCACTGGAAGCCCTGCTGGCGCTGGCCGCGGGCACGCCGGAGGGACGCCCTCATGTGTTCCTGTTTGGTGAGTCTTCGTTGATCGCCGATCTTGAGCAGATCAGCGGCGATCAGGAGCTGTTCCACGTTATCGAATTGCAGCCCTACGAAGAAGAAGAGACCCGCGAATACCTGGCTCAGCGCCTCGAAGGCGCGGGGGCCGGCATCGAACTTTTCTCCGCTGCGCAGATCTCTGATATTCACGAAAGCGCAGGCGGCTGGCCTGGCAACATCAACCAGGTTGCCCGCGATGCCATGATCGAAGCCATGATTGCCAGCCGCTCTGCGGTCAAGCGTCCAAAGATGGGGTTCACTATGCCGAAGAAGCACGTACTGGCCATTTCCGCAGTGGTCGTGGTCGCCGTTGCCGCCGCCTGGTTGATCCCGGGTCGCAGCAAGGCACCTACTACTGCCGGCACGCCTGCCGAGCAGGCGCAATTGCCGCTGGGCAAGCCAACGCCGAATGTGGAGTTCGCCAACTCTGGTCAGCCGACCAATCTGCCGATGGTGGGCCAGCCGGTGATGCGTGGCCCGCTCGCCGAAGAGGCCGGCGGCATTTCCGAAGGCGACGACGGCGTGCCGGTGGAAGGCTCCAGCGCCACGCCGCCGACCGTGACCACCACCGCACCGCCTGCAGGCGTGCCTGCGGGTCAGCCTGCGGCGAACCCAGCGCCGACTGTCGCTACCGCCAAACCTGCACCGGTCACCAAGCCTGTGGTCGCAGTGCCCACTCCAGCACCAGCTGCCAAACCGGCGCCAGTGACCAAGCCTGCTGAAAAGCCGGCCGCTACCGTGGCCAAGGCCGGCACCGCCGGCAGCAGCTGGTACGCCAGCCAACCGAGCGGCAATTTCGTGGTGCAGATCCTCGGCACCAGCTCCGAAGCCAATGCCCAAGCGTTCGTCAAAGAGCAGGGCGGCGAGTACCGTTATTTCAAGAAAGTGCTCAACGGCAAGCCTCTCTACGTGATCACCTACGGCAACTTCTCCAGCCGTGCGGCAGCTGATTCTGCCATCAAAGCCTTGCCAGCGAAGGTTCAGGCTGGTAAACCTTGGCCTCGCACTGTTGCCAGCGTTCAACAAGAACTGGCAGCAACTCGCTGAAGATCCGGCGGCCTTACCCAGGCCGCCCTCCCGGCACCTCAAAAAAAATCGCATGGCGTGCAGTCTCTAGGGACCGCGCGCTTTGTGGTGTCTGCGTCACAGTAGCTTTTGAGTCGTAGCGGTCAGAATTAAAAAAGTTTTGACTAGCACAGCATATCGCTTTAAACCTTTCATAAATGCGACATAGATTTGCGACATTTCGTCGCTAAATTTGTGAGCGTCTGTGTCGGTGTGTACAATGACCTCCCTTTTGCCCCCGCTAAGCCGGCGTACGTTCGGCGTGGAAGGTAACCGGTTGAATTGAAAAGAAATTTGCCTCGGTATAAGAGGCAGCCTGGTGAGAAAGTGTCTATGAAAGCAGGTCTGTACCAACCCGATGAATTCAAGGATAACTGCGGATTCGGCCTGATAGCCCATATGCAGGGCGAGCCCAGTCATACCCTTCTGCAAACGGCCATCGAGGCCCTGACCTGCATGACCCACCGTGGTGGGATCAACGCCGACGGCAAGACCGGTGACGGTTGTGGCTTGCTGATTCAAAAGCCCGACCAGTTCCTGCGCGCTGTCGCCAAAGAGCATTTCGCAGTCGATCTGCCCAAGCAATACGCGGTGGGCATGGTGTTCTTCAACCAGGACCCGGTCAAAGCCGAAGCCGCTCGCGAAAACATGAACCGCGAAATCGTCGCCGCCGGTCTGCAACTGGTCGGCTGGCGCAAAGTGCCGATCGATACCAGCGTACTTGGCCGTCTGGCCCTGGAGCGTCTGCCGCAGATCGAACAGGTGTTCATCGCCGGCGATGGCCTGAGCGACCAGGACATGGCGATCAAGCTGTTCACTTCCCGTCGTCGCTCGTCCGTGGCCAATGCTGCCGACACTGACCACTACATCTGCAGCTTTTCCCACAAGACCATCATTTACAAAGGCCTGATGATGCCGGCGGACCTCACCGCCTTCTATCCGGACCTGAGCGATGAGCGCCTGCAAACCGCGATCTGCGTGTTCCACCAGCGCTTCTCCACCAACACCCTGCCGAAATGGCCGCTGGCCCAGCCATTCCGCTTTCTCGCCCACAACGGCGAGATCAACACCATTACCGGCAACCGCAACTGGGCCGTGGCCCGTCGCACCAAGTTCGCCAACGACCTGATGGACCTGGAAGAACTCGGCCCGCTGGTCAATCGCGTGGGTTCCGACTCCTCCAGCATGGACAACATGCTCGAACTGATGGTCACCGGCGGCATCGACCTGTTCCGTGGCGTACGCATGATCATTCCGCCTGCGTGGCAGAACGTCGAGACCATGGACCCGGATCTGCGTGCATTCTACGAGTACAACTCGATGCACATGGAACCGTGGGACGGCCCGGCCGGCGTGGTGATGACCGACGGTCGCTATGCGGTGTGCCTGCTCGACCGTAACGGTCTGCGCCCGGCGCGTTGGGTCACCACCACCAACGGTTTTATTACCCTGGCGTCGGAGATCGGCGTATGGGACTACAAGCCTGAAGACGTGATCGCCAAAGGCCGCGTAGGCCCTGGCCAGATCCTGGCCGTGGACACCGAAACCGGGCAGATCCTCGACACCGACGCTATCGACAACCGCTTGAAGTCTCGGCATCCGTACAAGCAATGGCTGCGCAAGAACGCCCTGCGCATCCAGGCGACCATGGAAGACAACGACCACGGTTCGGCCTTCTACGACATCGACCAGCTCAAGCAGTACATGAAGATGTACCAGGTCACGTTCGAAGAGCGCGACCAGGTGCTGCGTCCGCTCGGTGAGCAAGGCTACGAGGCGGTCGGCTCCATGGGCGACGACACGCCGATGGCCGTGCTGTCCCAGCGCGTGCGCACGCCGTACGACTATTTCCGCCAGCAGTTCGCCCAGGTGACCAACCCACCGATCGACCCGCTGCGTGAAGCCATCGTGATGTCCCTGGAAGTGTGCCTCGGTGCCGAGCGCAACATCTTCCAGGAGTCGCCTGAGCACGCCTCTCGCGTGATCCTCAGCTCGCCGGTCATTTCCCCGGCCAAGTGGCGCTCGCTGATGACCCTGGATCGCCCAGGCTTCGACCGCCAGATCATCGACCTGAACTACGACGAGAGCCTCGGCCTCGAAGCCGCCGTGCGCAATGTCGCCGACCAGGCTGAAGAAGCCGTGCGCGCCGGTCGTACCCAGATCGTGCTGACCGACCGCCATATCGCCCCAGGCAAGTTGCCGATCCATGCTTCGCTGGCCACCGGTGCGGTGCACCACCGTCTGACCGAAAAAGGCCTGCGTTGCGACTCCAACATTCTTGTGGAAACCGCCACCGCTCGCGACCCGCATCATTTTGCGGTGTTGATCGGCTTCGGCGCCTCGGCGGTTTACCCGTTCCTGGCCTACGAAGTGCTAGGTGACCTGATCCGTACCGGTGAAGTACTGGGCGACCTCTATGAGGTGTTCAAGAACTACCGCAAGGGCATCACCAAGGGCTTGCTGAAGATCCTGTCGAAGATGGGCATCTCCACCGTGACCTCTTATCGCGGTGCGCAACTGTTCGAGGCCATCGGCCTGTCCGAAGAAGTCTGCGAACTGAGCTTCCGTGGCGTGCCGAGCCGCATCAAGGGCGCGCGTTTCGTCGACATCGAAGCCGAGCAGAAAGCCCTGGCGGCCGAAGCCTGGAGCGCACGCAAGCCGATCCAGCAAGGCGGCCTGCTCAAGTTCGTACACGGTGGCGAATACCACGCCTACAACCCGGATGTGGTCAGCACCCTGCAAGCCGCTGTGCAACAGGGCGACTACGCCAAATTCAAGGAATACACGAGCCTGGTGGATAACCGCCCGGTGTCGATGATCCGCGACTTGCTCAAGGTCAAGACACTGGACACGCCGATGGACATCAGCGAGGTCGAACCGCTGGAGTCGATCCTCAAGCGCTTCGACTCTGCGGGTATTTCCCTCGGCGCCTTGTCGCCCGAAGCCCACGAAGCCCTGGCCGAAGCCATGAACCGCCTGGGTGCGCGTTCCAACTCCGGCGAAGGCGGCGAAGACCCGGCACGCTACGGCACCATCAAGAGCTCGAAAATCAAGCAGGTCGCCACTGGCCGTTTCGGTGTGACCCCGGAATACCTGGTCAACGCCGAAGTGCTGCAGATCAAAGTCGCCCAGGGCGCCAAGCCCGGTGAGGGCGGCCAGTTGCCGGGCGGTAAGGTCAACGGTCTGATCGCTAAGCTGCGTTATGCGGTGCCTGGCGTAACCCTGATTTCGCCGCCGCCGCACCACGACATCTACTCGATCGAGGATTTGTCGCAGCTGATTTTCGACCTCAAACAAGTCAACCCGCAGGCGCTGGTCTCGGTGAAACTGGTGGCGGAAGCCGGCGTGGGCACCATCGCCGCCGGTGTGGCCAAAGCCTATGCCGACCTGATCACCATCTCCGGCTACGACGGCGGCACCGGCGCATCGCCGCTGACCTCCATCAAGTACGCCGGCGCGCCGTGGGAACTAGGCCTGGCCGAAACCCACCAGACCCTGCGCGGCAACGACCTGCGTGGCAAAGTGCGGGTGCAGACCGACGGCGGCCTGAAAACCGGCCTGGACGTGATCAAGGCCGCGATTCTCGGCGCCGAGAGCTTCGGCTTCGGCACCGCGCCGATGATCGCCCTGGGCTGCAAATACTTGCGTATCTGCCACCTGAACAACTGCGCCACCGGCGTCGCCACTCAGAACGAGAAGCTGCGCAAGGATCACTACATCGGCACCGTCGACATGGTGGTGAACTTTTTCACCTACGTTGCCGAAGAGACCCGGGAGTGGCTGGCCAAGCTGGGCGTGCGCTCGCTGGAAGAACTGATTGGCCGTACCGATCTGCTGGACGTGCTTGAAGGCCAGACCGCTAAGCAACAGCACCTGGACCTCACGCCGCTGTTGGGCAGCGATCACATCCCGGCCGACAAACCGCAGTTCTGCGGCGTCGACCGCAACCCGCCGTTCGACAAGGGCCTGCTGGCCGAGAAAATGGTGGAGATGGCCGCATCGTCGATCAACGACGCCAGCGGTGGCGAATTCGCCCTGGATATTTGCAACTGCGACCGTTCCATCGGCGCGCGCATCTCCGGCGAAATCGCGCGCAAGCACGGCAACCAGGGTATGGCGAAAGCGCCGATCACCTTCCGTTTCAAGGGTACGGCGGGCCAAAGCTTCGGCGTGTGGAACGCCGGCGGCCTGCATATGTACCTGGAAGGCGATGCCAACGACTACGTGGGTAAGGGCATGACCGGCGGCAAGCTGGTCATCGTTCCGCCTAAGGGCAGCATCTACAAGACCCAGGACAGTGCCATCATCGGCAACACCTGCTTGTACGGCGCCACGGGCGGCAAGCTGTTCGCCGCCGGTACGGCCGGTGAGCGTTTTGCCGTGCGTAACTCCGGTGCCCACACGGTGGTGGAAGGTACTGGCGATCACTGCTGCGAGTACATGACCGGGGGCTTTGTCGCGGTACTGGGCAAGACCGGTTACAACTTCGGTTCGGGCATGACCGGCGGTTTCGCCTACGTGCTAGATCAGGACAACACCTTCGTCGACAAGGTCAACCACGAGTTGGTCGAGATCCAGCGGATCAGCGGCGAAGCCATGGAATCCTACCGGAACCACTTGCAGCATGTGCTGGACGAGTACGTCGAGGAAACCGGCAGCGAATGGGGTCGCAACCTCGCCGAGAATCTCGATGATTACCTGCGTCGTTTCTGGCTGGTCAAGCCCAAGGCTGCCAACCTGAAATCGTTGCTTTCCAGCATCCGTGCCAACCCGCAGTGATATGCGCCTGAAGAGTTTGATGAGGTTTTAACATGGCTGAACGTCTGAATAACGACTTCCAGTTCATCGATGTCGGGCGCAAAGATCCGAAGAAGAAACTGTTGCGTCAACGCAAGAAAGAGTTCGTGGAAATCTACGAACCCTTCAAACCCCAGCACTCGGCCGAACAGGCCCACCGTTGCCTGGGCTGCGGTAACCCGTATTGCGAATGGAAGTGCCCGGTGCACAACTTCATTCCCAACTGGCTGAAGTTGGTGGCCGAGGGCAACATCCTCGCTGCCGCCGAACTGTCGCACCAGACCAACACCTTGCCGGAAGTGTGCGGCCGGGTGTGCCCACAGGATCGTCTGTGCGAGGGTGCCTGCACCCTTAACGACGGTTTCGGCGCGGTGACCATCGGTTCGGTGGAGAAGTACATCACCGACACCGCCTTTGCCATGGGCTGGCGCCCGGACATGTCCAAGGTCAAGCCGACCGGCAAGCGCGTGGCGATCATCGGCGCGGGCCCGGCGGGCCTGGGTTGTGCCGACGTGCTGGTGCGTGGCGGCGTGACCCCGGTTGTGTTCGACAAGAACCCGGAAATCGGCGGCCTGCTGACCTTCGGCATCCCCGAGTTCAAGCTGGAAAAAACCGTACTGAGCAACCGGCGCGAAGTGTTCACCGGCATGGGCATTGAGTTCCGCCTGAACACCGAAGTCGGCAAAGACGTGACCATGGAGCAACTGCTCGCCGAATACGATGCGGTGTTCATGGGCATGGGCACCTACACCTACATGAAGGGCGGTTTTGCCGGTGAGGACCTGCCGGGCGTGTACGACGCGCTCGACTTCTTGATCGCCAACGTCAATCGCAACCTGGGCTTTGAAAAGTCGCCGGAAGACTTCGTCGACATGAAAGGCAAGAAGGTCGTGGTACTCGGCGGTGGCGACACGGCGATGGACTGCAACCGCACCTCGATCCGCCAGGGCGCCAAGTCGGTGACCTGTGCGTATCGTCGCGACGAAGCCAACATGCCGGGATCGCGCAAAGAGGTGAAGAACGCCAAGGAAGAAGGCGTGAAATTCCTCTACAACCGCCAGCCGATCGCCATCGTCGGTGAAGACCGCGTCGAGGGCGTCAAGGTGGTCGAGACTCGTCTCGGCGAACCGGATGCCCGTGGCCGTCGCAGCCCCGAGCCGATTCCGGGTTCCGAAGAGATCATCCCGGCTGACGCCGTGGTCATCGCCTTCGGTTTCCGTCCAAGCCCGGCGCCGTGGTTCGAGCAGTTCCAGATCCAGACCGACAGCCAGGGCCGCGTCGTCGCCCCGGAACAAGGCCAGTATAAGCACCAGACCAGCAACCCGAAGATCTTCGCCGGTGGCGACATGGTGCGTGGGTCCGACCTGGTGGTGACGGCGATCTTCGAAGGCCGTAATGCCGCCGAAGGCATCCTGGACTACCTGCAAGTCTGACCCCGATCCCGGGTTGAAATGGGATCAAAAGGTGGGAGGGGGCTTGCTGTGGTGAGCGGGCTTGTCCCGCGCCGGGCTGCGAAGCAGCCCCTTTGATCTGCGGTGAACGGTCACCAGATTCATTGGCTGACACACTGCAATCGGGGGCAAGCCCCCTCCCACATAGGTTCCAGATATTGTCGTAAATCAACCCGATAGACAAAAGGCACCGCTCTTGCCGTGCCTTTTGTGTCGCGCTCTGAGAAAATGCCCGCACTTTTTTTGCGGATGCCGACATGACTGCCCTCAAGAACGACCGTTTCCTTCGTGCCCTGCTCAAGCAGCCCGTAGACGTCACCCCGGTATGGATGATGCGTCAAGCCGGGCGCTATCTGCCGGAATACCGCGCCAGCCGCGCCCACGCCGGCGACTTCATGAGCCTGTGCATGAACCCGGCGTTCGCCTGCGAAGTCACGATGCAGCCGCTGGACCGCTATCCACAACTAGACGCGGCCATTCTGTTCTCCGATATCCTCACCATCCCCGATGCCATGGGCCAAGGCCTGTACTTCGAGACCGGCGAAGGCCCGCGTTTCAAGAAAGTCGTCAGCACCCTGGCCGACATCGAAGCCCTGCCGATTCCCGATCCGCACAAAGACCTGGGCTATGTGATGGACGCGGTCAGCACCATCCGCCGCGAGCTTAACGGCCGCGTGCCGCTGATCGGCTTCTCCGGCAGCCCGTGGACCCTGGCGACCTACATGGTCGAAGGTGGCTCGTCTAAAGACTTCCGCAAGACCAAGGCCATGCTCTACGACAACCCACAAGCCATGCACCTGCTGCTGGACAAGCTGGCCCAGTCGGTGACGTCTTACCTCAACGGCCAGATCATGGCCGGTGCGCAAGCGGTGCAGATTTTCGATACCTGGGGCGGCAACCTGTCCGCTGCGGCTTACCAGGAGTTTTCCCTGGCCTACATGCGCAAAATCGTCAGCGGCCTGATCCGTGAACACGAAGGCCGCAAGGTGCCGGTGATTCTGTTCACCAAGAACGGCGGCCTGTGGCTGGAAAGCATCGCCGATGCTGGCGCGGACGCCCTGGGCCTGGATTGGACCTGTGATATAGGCGACGCCCGCCGCCGGGTCGGCGATAAGGTCGCGCTGCAAGGCAACATGGACCCGACCGTGCTGTACGCCAAGCCGGAAGCGATCCGCGCCGAAGTCGGCCGTATCCTGGCCAGCTACGGCAAAGGCACCGGGCATGTGTTCAACCTGGGCCACGGCATCACCCCGGAGGTAAACCCGGACCACGCCGGCGCTTTCCTGCAAGCAGTGCACGAGCTGTCCGCGCAATACCACCAGTAACATCCCGCCTCAAGCGAGCCGCCCTCTGTCTGGCAGAGGGCGGCTCGTTGCGCTTCAGCGTTTGTTAAGTCCTGCCTTGGTACGCTGCCGAGGTTGGGATTTCTCCTACAGCCTTCGGTAACTGCCTCGGTAAAAATCCTACCCGACTCTTCAGCTCGCCAGTGATTGGCGTTTATTGTCAGGTGATATCAGGATGAACACTTCAGCGTATTCAACGGGCCAGAAACTCCTGCATTGGATTTCGGCCGTCATCATTCTGTGGGCATTGTTATCCGGTTTTTTCGTCGCCGTGTTCGGTGTGCCGGCGTCGATCAAGGCGTGGGTCGCGTTCTTCAATGTGTCGTTGACCACCGCCTATATCCCGATCTTCGTGTTGCGGGTGTTCTGCTCTTTCAGCCACGGCCTGGATTTTTCAAGCAAACGCACGGTGCAGGAGTACCTGGCGTTGCTGGTGCACAAGGCTATGTACCTGGTGCTGGCCGTGGTGTTGGCGACGGGTGTGCTGATGATGGACCGCCCGATCAATCTCTTTAACCTGATGTCCATTGCGCCTTTTGAGAGCGACGCGGCGCGCATCGCTCTCTACACCCGCGTGCATGTGCTGTCGTGCGTGGCGTTATTGCTGATGCTGGTGCTGCATATCGGCGCGGTGGTGATGCATGAGCGTCGCGGTAAACGGGTAATGGCGCGGATGTCGTTTACGCAGCCGAAGGTGCCTCAGGCCGAAGCCAGCGGCGGTAACTTGGCCAGCCTCAACGCCACCAGCAACGCCCCGGTCAGCAAGGTCAGGATAAACGCGCCGATGCCATTCCAACCGGCAAAGTGCCAGAAGAACCCGCCTGCCGTGCCGGCGATACTGGAGCCGGCGTAGTAGCAGAACAGGTACAGCGAGGAAGCCTGGCCCTTAGCCTTGGTGGCCCGGCGGCCGATCCAACTGCTGGCCACCGAGTGGGCACCGAAGAAGCCAAAGGTGAACACCAACATGCCCGGCACCACCAGCCATAACGGCGATAGCAGGGTCATGGCCATGCCGCCGAGCATCACCAGGATGGTGGCCCACAGCACGCGCCGGCGTCCGAGGCGGTCGGCCAGCGAGCCGATCTTCGCCGAGCTGTAGATGCCCGAGAGGTACACCAGCGACAGCAGACCCACCACGGCCTGGCTCAGGTCGTACGGATCGGCCAGCAAGCGATAGCCGATGTAGTTGAACAGCGTCACGAACGCGCCCATCAGCAGAAAGGCTTCAAGGAACAGCCATGGCAGGCCGGCATCCTTGAAGTGCATGACGAAGCCTTCCAACAGGCTGCGCGGCCGCAAACTACGGGGGCGGAAATTGCGCGATTCAGGCAGGATTTTCCAGAACACCGTCGCGGCGATCAGCGCCAGGGCGCCGATGATCAGCATCGCGGTGTGCCAACTGACGAAATCGATTAACACGCCGATGATCAACCGCCCGCTCATGCCCCCGATCGCGTTGCCGCCGATATACAAACCCATGGCCAGACCGATGTGTTGAGGGTGAATCTCTTCGCTCAAATACGTCATGGCCACGGCCGCCAAGCCACTGAGCGACAGCCCCACCAGCGCGCGCATCAATAGGATGCCTTCCCAGGACGGCATCAGGCCGCTGGCGATGGTGGCAAACGCGGCACAGAACAACGCGGCCACCATCACCGGTTTACGCCCCAGGGTGTCGGAAATCGGCCCGGTGATCAGCAGCCCCAGCGCCAGCATCGCCGTGGAAACCGACAGCACCAGGCTGCTCTGCGCCGCATTGATGGAGAATTCATGGGACAGCGCCGGCATCATCGGTTGTACGCAATACAGCAGGGCAAACGTGGCGAAGCCGCCGGAGAACAGCGCGAGTACCGTGCGCATGAACAGCGGTGTGCCTTTTTCGATGTACTCGTAGTTGAGTTGAGCCACCACCTCATCCAAGGCGGTGGGTGGAAGATCATGAGCCAGTGGCGCAACAGCAGATTTCACAGGAACCTCGGGGGAGCAAAAGCCTGCCAGGGCGGGCAATGGAAAAAAGAATATAGCTGGCTAATGATTCTTTCCAATATATTGTTCGACCTGTTTGATAGCTTAAACGACCTAATGAGGTAGGCATGGAATTGCGACATCTGCGGTACTTCATCGCGGTCGCCGAAGAATTGCACTTCGGCCGCGCCGCGCAGGTGCTGGGCATCTCGCAACCGCCCCTGAGCCAGCAGATCCAGGCATTGGAGCATGAGGTGGGGGCGCGGTTGTTCGAGCGTACCAATCGTCGGGTCGAGCTGAGCGAGGCCGGGCGCCTGTTTCTGCAAGAGGCACGCCTTGTGTTGGCCCAGGTCGACAAAGCCGCGGACGTGGCGCGGCGTGCGCAGCTGGGCGAACTGGGGGAATTGAAGATTGGCTTCACGTCATCGGCGCCGTTCAATGCCAGCATTCCCCAAGCCATCTTTGCGTTCCGTCAGGCGTTCCCAGCGGTTCACCTCAACCTGCAGGAAATGAGCAGCACCGAGGTGGCCGAGTCGCTGGTGGATGAGTCGATTCAGGTCGGGCTGATGCGACCGTTGCCTTTGCCGGATTCGTTGGCTGTGATCGAGCTGATGCGAGAACCGCTGGTGGCCGTGCTAAGCGCCGGCCACCCCCTGGCGCAAGGCTCCGAGCGTGGTTTGCACCTGGCGCAATTGGCGGAAGAACCGTTTGTGTTTTTCCCACGCAGTTACGGCAGTGGCCTATACGCCCAACTGCTCAACCTGGCCCGCGACGCAGGCTTCAGCCCGCGCTTCGCTCAGGAAGCGGGTGAGGCCATGACGATTATCGGGTTGGTGGCGGCGGGGTTAGGCGTGTCGGTACTGCCGGCGTCGTATCAGCGCATCCGCATCGATGGCGTGGTGTATCGCACCTTGCTGGACCCGGAGGCGGTGACGTCAGTGTGGCTGGTGCAACGCAAGAGCGCACAAACGCCAATGGGCAAGGCATTCGTGGAATTGCTCACGCGCAAGGCCACGCAGTAATCGTCGAGCCGCCCGAAAAGGGGCCGCTGCGCGCCCCAGCGCGAGGCAAGCTCGCTCACCACAGAGGTTGTCTCACTACATAGGTTGCCTCACCACAAGGTTGTCTTACTACATAGGTGAGGCTTCCTACGGTGAGTCCGGTTGTTGTGGTGAGCGGGCTTGCCCCGCGCTGGGCTGGGCCGCCGCCCCCATCCCATGTGCCAGTTGAACGGCATCGGTTGAAAAAGGGGCCGCTGCAAAAATGCTCGGCTTATCACCACATAAGATGGGCCGACCATCGAAGGGGGTAGTGCTTGGCCTCAGTTCTACTTTGAGGTGCCGGTCTGCTCAAACAACTGCGCCGCCGACCCTGCCTCGCCACTCACACCATTGCTGCGCAAGCCTGCCTTGATGTCGTTATCCAGGTTGTTCACCCAACGGTTGTAGTTGCGATGGATCTTGCCGTCCTTGTAGCCCAGGTCGCGGCTGTCGCGGTAGGTGATGGCGTAGCTGCTGCGGGTGTAGCGGATGTCGATTTCAGCGTGGTACTGGCCGCGCACGGTGATTTCGGCCTGCACCAGTTGCGGGCTCAGGCGTTGCACGGTCCATTCGCGTTTCTGCAAGGCGTTGACGATCACCTGCTTCATTTTCTCTTCGCTGACCTGAGTACCTGCCGGTAGCTCACTGTGAGGGTTGAGCACCGGTTTGCTGGTGCAACCGGCGGCGGTCAGCAGGGCCAACGTGATGAAGGTGGCGCGTAGCAAGGAAGACATTCCGTTTTCTCCAATCGATTAAAAATCAGGACCAGCGGCGAAAGATCAGCGACGTATTGACGCCGCCAAAGGCGAAATTGTTATTCATCACGTAGTCGTGGTGCATCTGGCGAAAGCCACCTTGCAGGTAGTCCAGTTCGCCGCACTGCGGGTCGACGGTGTCGAGGTTGAAGGTGTGCACGTACTGGTCGCGGTTCATCATTTCGATGCTGAACCACGACTCCAACGCGCCGCACGCGCCGAGGGTGTGGCCCAGGAAGCTCTTTTGCGAACTGATAGGCATGCGGCTGCCGAACAGGCTGCTGGTGGCCAGGGTCTCGGCGATGTCGCCCTGGTCGGTGGCGGTGCCATGGCCGTTCACATAACCGATGGCGGCCGGTGCCAGGCCGGCGTCTTCCAGGGCCAGTTCCATGGCGCGGCGCATGGTTTTCTGTTCCGGGCGGGTGGTGTGCTGGCCGTCGGCGTTGCTGCCGAAACCGACGATTTCCGCATGGATATGCGCACCGCGCGCCAGCGCATGTTCCAGTTCTTCCAGCACCAGCATGCCGCCGCCTTCACCGATCACCAGGCCGTCGCGGCCGCTGTCATAGGGGCGTGGGCTGGTTTGCGGTGCGTCGTTTTTCAGGCTGGTGGCGTAGAGCGCGTCAAACACCATGGCTTCGGTGGGGCACAGTTCTTCGGCGCCGCCGGCGAGCATCAACGGCAGGCGCCCGAACTTGATGGCCTCGTACGCGTAGCCGATGCCCTGGCTGCCACTGGTGCAGGCGCTCGAAGTGGGAATCAAGCGCCCGGTCAGACCAAAAAAGATGCTGATATTGGCCGCGGTGGTGTGCGGCATCATGCGCACATAGGAGTTGGCGTTCAGCCCCTCGGCCACCGAGTTGAGCAGCATATTGCCAAAGGCTTTGATCTCATCGGTGCTGCCGGTGGACGAACCACAGGCCACGCCCATGCGCCCGTCCTTGATCGACTCATCCCCGAGCAAACCGGCATCCTGCAACGCCTGCTCCGCAGCCCACACCGCCAGGCGCGAGACGCGGCCCATGCTGCGCAGTTGCTTGCGCGTCCAGTGTGAGGGCACCACGAAATCGTCGATGGGCCCGGCCAGACGCGTGTTCAGTTCGGTGAAACGGTCCCATTCGTCCATGCGCCGGATACCGCTGCGGTTGGCGCGGAAGTTGGCCGAGATGGTCGGCCAGTCGCTGCCCAGGGAGGTCACGCCGGCCATGCCGGTGACGACGACACGCTTCATCAGCACAGGCCCCCATTCACCGCCAGCACCTGGCGGGTGATGTAACCGGCCTCGGCGGACATCAGGAAGTTCACCGCCCCGGCGACTTCTTCCGGGGTGCCCATGCGCTGTGCCGGGATCATTTTCATCAGTTCCTCGACGGGTACGTTTTCGTCCAGCATGGCCGTGTCGATCAACCCCGGCGCGACGCAGTTGACCGTGATCTTGCGCTTGCCCAGCTCGATGGCCAGGGCCTTGGCCGCGCCGATCAGGCCGGCTTTCGAAGCGCTGTAGTTGACCTGCCCGCGGTTGCCGATCAGCCCCGATACCGAGGTAATGCACACGATGCGCCCGGCCGCGCGACGACGGATCATCGGCATCATCACCGGGTGCAGCACATTGTAGAAACCGTCCAGATTGGTGCGCATCACCACATCCCAATCGTCCTCCGACAAGGCCGGGAACGCGCCGTCGCGGGTCAGGCCGGCGTTGAGCACCACGCCGTAATAGGCGCCGTGTTGCTCCACATCGGCTTCAAGGATGTGCTTGCAGCTGGCGCGATCCGCCACGTCGAATTGCAGCACCCGCGCCTGACGGCCCAGGGCCTGGATCTCCACCTGCACCGCATCCGCCTCGGCGCGGCCGCTGCGGCAGTGCAGCACAATGTCGTGGCCCGCCTGGGCCAGGCGCAGGGCAATGGCGCGGCCGATGCCACGGCTGGAGCCGGTGACCAGTACGGATTCAGTCATGGCGTTTCGTCCTTCGATTCATCTAAATAGGCGGCCGCCTGGGGCGGTCGAAATACGTTCAAGCGCGCGCTGGCGTGGAACCCGTCGCCGCGCAGGTGGCATTCGAACACACCCATGCCATTGTCGTCTTCCAGGGAGCGCAGGCCGTGGATGCTCAGCTCGGCACCAGCCGGGAAGTGCTCGACGTTGCACTCGAACTTACGCGTGCCGAGCAGGAAGCCCAGCGCCACCGGCTCGCCTTTGCGGCGGGCATGGCAGCCGGCATAGGCGGCCACGCTCTGCGCCATCAGCTCGATACCGACCCAGGCCGGCAGGCTGCCGTCAGGGCGGTTGAACAGGCCGCCGGGCTTGACGGTGGCGCGGGTATGAATCTGTTCGTCGTCGAACGACAGCACCTGGTCGATCAGGATCATGTCGCCCGCGTGGGGGATCAGTTCGGCGAGTGGCCAATCGATCATGGGGCCTCTCCGATAATCAGGCTGACGTTGTTACCGCCGAAGGCAAACGAGTTGCTCATCAGGCGCGTGTTTTTCAAGGGTTCGCCGACCCGTGCCCACTGCAAGGCGGGGAGCGCAGGGTCGGCCTCGCCGTCCCACACATGGGGCGGCACCTGGCCGTGGCGCAGGCTCAGCCAGCAGAACGCCGCTTCCAGCGCCCCAGCGGCACCCAGGGTATGGCCGCTCATGGGTTTGGTCGATGAGCAGCTCACGCCGTCGGGGAACAGGCTGGCGACCGCCAGGCTTTCCATGGCGTCGTTATGTTGGGTAGCCGTGCCGTGCAGGTTCAGATAGCCGATCTGCTCCGGCGCCAGTTTCGCGCAGGCCAGTGCCTTGCGCATCGCCTGGAGCGCGCCTTTGCCGCTCGGCTCCGGCGCGGAGATATGGTGCGCATCGCAACTGGCGCCGCTGCCCAACAGGGCGATGGGCGCCGGTTGCCTGCTCATCAGAAACAACACCGCCGCTTCGCCGATATTGATGCCGTCGCGGTTGCGCGAAAACGGGTTGCAGCGCGTGTCGGATACCGCCTCCAGCGCGCTGAAGCCGTTGAGGGTCAGCTTGCACAGGCTGTCCACGCCGCCGCAGATCACCGCATCGCACAGGCTCAGGTCCAACAGGCGCCGGGCACTCATCAGCGCACGGGCGCTGGAAGTACAAGCGGTGGAAATCACATAGGCCGGGCCGCTCAGTTGCAACCAGTCGGCAAGGAAATTGGCCGGGGCGCTGAGTTCTTGTTGCTGATAGTCATAGGTGCCGGGGAAGCGGTTGTCGCGCAGGTACTCGGCAATGCCGCGACTGGCTTCGTCGATGCCCGAAGTGCTGGTGCCGAGCACCACGCCTACTCGCGATGCGCCGTAGGTGTGGATCGCCTGGCGGATCTCTTCTTCGATTTGCAGCGCCGCTTCCAGCAACAGTTGATTGTTGCGACTGCTTTGCTGGCCCAGCTCAGGCGGGATACTCGCCAGCTCGCCCTGCACGCCGCCCACTGGCAACACGCGTTCGGGCACCCAGCCGCTTTCGGCGCGCATACCCGAGCAGTCACCGGCGAACAGGCGGCGGCTGACCTCAGCCTGGCCACGGCCAAGGGCGCAGATCACGCCGAGGGCGTTCAAGTACGCGCTCATCGTGCGGTACCCAGCGGCGTGATGCGGTAGCTCAAGGGCTGTCCGACGATGTTCACGCTGAACACCTCTGAAGACTGGTAGATGATTTGCCAATGACCCGGCAGGGTGCGGGTCAGGTCGCGTGCCTGGGCGCTGGGGTACAGCGCGCGCACGTCATCGGCCGACGTCAGGGCAAACAACAGCGCGGCGAACAACTCGCGGGCCTGGGGGTTGGGCGGCAGCAAGCCATCGGCCTGCCACTGGCCATCGACCAGTTTCTGCCGGGCTTGGGGGATGCCCAGCGGATCCATCATCGACCAGCGAATCGCGCCGCCTTCGCGTTGCACCACCAGCAGCCAATCCTGGCTCTGGCCATCCGCCAGGCGCTGCACATGCAGTTGCAGCGGCAGCGGCAAGCTCGGGGTGGTGGCGGGCAGCGGTGGCTGGCTGGCGCAGGCGCTGAGCAGCAACAGACAGCCGATCAACAGTGCGCGGATCATGGTACGACGCTCGCCAAGGGTTTGCGTGCCACGCAGTTGACCAGGGTTTCTTCGCGCTGGCCCACCGGTTTCGGTCGGCGCAGGCGCAGGCGTTCGAGCAGGCCGAAATCCTTCGAACGGCTCCACCACAGGTACGGGTACGAGACATTCTGCGGGCCGAACTCAAAGCCTTGCTCGCGCAGCATCGCCAGATACCCTTCGGCGCTTTTCTGCACGTGCATGGGGTGGCGGAACAGCCAGCGGATCACCCAGGTGTCGATATAGGCTTCGGTGGACTCGGCAAACAGCAGGTAGCCGCCGGGTTTGAGCACGCGATAGAACTCTTGCAGCGCACGCTGCTGTTCCACCAGATGGTGGAAGGTCTGGTGGCAGAACAGTAGGTCGACGCTGTTGTCCGCCACATCGAGGGTGGCGCAATCGCTGCCGATCAGCTCGACGCTCAAACCCTGGCGCTCGGCCTCGGCCTGGCTCATCTGCAAACTGTGAGGGTCGGCATCCAGGCCGATCAGGCGTGCCGGCGCGAATGCTTGTTGTAGCAGGGTGAACGACTTGCCCTGGCCGCAACCGGCGTCCAGCAGTACCGGCGCCTGGGGCAGCGGCTCGCTGAACAGGCCGCGCAGGTCGTTGATTGCCACGCGCAGCACGTGGTGCTGCCAGGTGTGGCTGCGCAGGAACCACAGGCCGAAGCGGGTTTCCTCGACGTAGTTTTTGCTCAGGTATTGCGTGCTCATACCGGCTCACTCGCACAGATTTCCGACAACATCCGCAAACGTCGCTTGGGCTCGCTGACGAACGGGTTGCGCTCGTCCCACGCATAGCCGGCGAGGATCGAGCTGATCATACGGCGAATCTCCGGGGCACTGCCCGGATGGAAAATAACGTCCTGGAACGTCCCGGCGTACCAGCCTTCGACGTAGCAGCGGAAGGTGTCGACACCGCGCTTGAGGGGCGCGGCGAATTCGGTCTGCCAATCCACTGCCTCGCCGCTCAACTGGCGGTGTAGCACGCCGGCGGCCATGCTGGCCGAACGCATGGCGATGGTCACGCCGGAGGAGAACACCGGGTCGAGGAATTCCGCCGCATTGCCCAAGAGCGCGAAGCCTGGGCCGTGCAAGGTCGTGACGTTCGCCGAATAGCCGCCAATGGTGCGCGCCGGCGTGTCCCACACGGCGTTTTGCAGCACGCCGGCCAGGCTTGGGGTTTCGGCGATAAAGCCGCGCAGGCAGGCGTCGAGGTCATCGCCACGGCCGTCGAAATGTTCCTTGGCCGCGACCACGCCCACCGAGCAACGGCCGTTGCTGAAGGGAATGGTCCAGAACCAGATATCGCGCTGGGTGGGATGGGTGGTGACGAGGATTTTGGTGCGGTCGAAGCCTGGATGTTCGATGCGATCCTCGATGTGGGTAAACACCGCTTGGCGCACCGGGAAATTCGACGGCGCTTCCAGGTCCAGCAGGCGTGGCAGCACGCGGCCGTAGCCGCTGGCATCGAGCACGAACTTGGCCTTGAGGTGATACTCGCTGCCGTTCTCGCGGCGCACATGCAGGTAGCGGCATTCGCCTTTGAAATCCACGCCGACGATGGTTTCGCCGTAGCGGATGTCCACGCCTTGCAGCGCGGCCTGGTCGGCCAGCAATTTGTCGAACTCGCCGCGTTGCACCTGGAACGTGGTGGGCTTGCCGTCGCTGAAGGTGTCACTGAAATCGAACGCGCTGTAGCGCTCGCCCCAGGCGAACGCGGCGCCGGTTTTCAGTTGGAAACCGGCGGCCTGCACAGCGTCCAGCATGCCGGCTTCTTCGATGAAATCGATGCAGTGGGACAGCAGGCTTTCGCCGATCGAGAACCGTGGAAAATGCTGGCGCTCGATGATCAATACATCATGCCCTTTGCGCTTGAGCAGCGCGGCGGCGATGGCACCTGATGGGCCGGCACCGATCACCACGACCTGGCGGCGTTCCATTTCAACTGTGGGCACGAGGGCTCCTTGCCGCATTGGCGATAATCACATTCATAAGGCATGTTTCTGCTGGCCGGCCCAGGGCGCCAGCATAAAGCTGAACGCCAGGCCCAGGCTGACCGATAGACCGAAATTACTGACTGCGGGTGTACTCGACACTGCCAGCAGGCCGAACGACAACCATGTCGTCAGCGCCGCCAGCAGTGTTCCTAACAGGCTGACCGCAGCGCCGCCGATCTGTTCGCGCATCAGGATCGCGTAGTCGACACTGATCGCCGTCACCAGCAGCAGGCCGAACAGGCTGAACAACGTCAACGGCTGGCCCAGCCAACCGAGGCTGGCCAGGCTGCACAGCGCGGCGAGCAATGGCAGCGCGACGATACGCAACGCACCGCCGAGGCCAAATGGCACGATCAGCAGGATGACGATCAACCCGCACGACAGCAGTTTCAATTCAGCGGCGCTGATCTGCGTGGCGGCGAACACCCGATTCAAGTCGCCCAGGCGATCCACCAGTTGCACGCCTGGCAGGTCCGCCGCCTGCGCGTGCAGCAACGCCGGGTTGTTCAAGCCTTGCAGGCTGACCATCGCCGCCACACCGCCGTCCACCGGGCCCAGCCACAGGGTGCGCCAGGGTTCGGCCAGCGGGCCCGCTAAGGCGGCATCGATATCTTCGGTGGGCAGGGCCTGCAATTGCGCGATTTCGGCGTGCAGGGCACTGGCGGGAACGCCGAGGTCCAGCAGCGGCTGCCAATGCTGCGGCAGGCGGTTCAACGCGTCACGCACTTGCTGTTGCTCGGCGGGGCGACTGACCAATTGGTTGAGGGCCAGGTAGCCTTGCAGTTTGTTCATGTTCACCAGTTGATCCAGGCGCTGGCCCAGCGTGTCCAGGCGCTCCAGCAACTGGGGTTGATCCGGCGCGCGCACCAGAAAGAACTGGCTGGTGGGCTGGAACCCGGTGATGCGCGCCACGGCCTGGGCCTCCTGGAGCAACTGCGGCGGCGCGCCGATCCATTGGCGAATGTCGTTCTTGGTGTTCAGCTGCCACAGGCCGCCCGCGCAAAACAGCAGCACCAGTGCCAGCAATACGGCACTCGGGACACGCTTGAGCAAGGCAACGCGCAGTTGCCACAGGCGTTCGGCGATGCGCAGCGGCCATTGCGCCGGGCGCAGTTCGACGCCATTGAGCAGCGCCGGCAACAGGCACACCGCCGACAGGTAGGCACCCACCAGCCCGGCGGCGGAGAACACGGCGATCTGGGTCAGTGCCGGGAACGGTGTCCAGGCCAGCGCCAGGTAGCCGATGCAACTGGTCGCCAGGCTCAGGCTCAGCCCCGGTAGCGTCAGGCGCAGCGCCGGCCAACTGCGCCACGGTTGCAGGCTCCAGCTTTTGGACAGGTAGTGCAGCGGGTAATCCACGGCCACGCCGATCAGGCTGGAACCCAGCACCAACGTCATCACATGCATATGGTCGAACAGCGCCACACACGCCACCGCGCCGAACAACATCCCCACCAGTACCGGCACGAATGCCAGCAGCACGCGCCAACGCCGGAACGCCAGCAACAGCAGCAACAGGATGCCCACGGTCGCACCGCCGCCGACCCAGGTGATTTCGCGAGTGGCCTGTTGCTGACCGTTGGCGGCGTACAACAGGCCGCTGGCGGCGAGCAATTGCGCGCCATGCTCGCCGGCCTCGGCGCGGCTGGCTTGGAGCAGGTCCGCCACGCGCAGTGGCAGGTGCATGTCGAAGGCGTTGCCGGTGGTGCGCGCGCGCAGCAGCACCCAGCTCTTGCCGTCGGCATCGGCAATCAGCGCGCCGCTGCCGATGTCCAGTTGCACCGAGCCACGTTGCGGCTGGCTGTTCTGTATGCGTCCGGTCAGGCCCAGCCAATCCTCCTGGCTGGGCACCAGGCTGAACCCGGTGAAGGGGTCGAACAGCGCCTGCACCCGCTGCTGAATGAAGGCGTCGGGGTGTTCGATCAACTGTTCGCGGTCTTTGCCCGACAGCATCGCCAGGCGCCCGCGCAGCAGTTGCTCGCGCAGCGCCGGCAGGTCGGCTTGCAGGTTCCACTGCACTGTTTCAAACAGGCCGCTGGCCTGCCAGCGCTCGCCCAATTGCCGGGCCACGGCCACCGCCTGCGGGCGGTCGGTGTGGCCCACCAGCACCAGCATCTCGCGGTTCAGCGGCTCCTGCATGCGCTGCTCGGCTTGCAGTTCCAGGGCATCCGGCGTGCTGCCGGGCACCAGCTCCATCAGGTTGGCCGACAGCGGCGCGCCATGACGCCACTGCCAGCCGGCCAGGGCCAGCACGGCCACCAGCAGGATCAGGAACAGGCGCGGCAACTGGCGCTCACAGAGCAAAGTCATGCTGCTGCGCATCGCTGAGGGGAAGGTCGGCGCGGCTGTCCTGCATGCGCAGTACGGTGCTGTCGCCCTGGGTTTCCAGCAATTCGATGGTCTGCACCAGCGCGCCGCCATTGATGTTGATCTGGTTGAACACCTGCTTGAGCAGCAGCGAGCGTGGGATCAAGGTCAGCGTCCATTGCGTGGCCTCGCCTTGAAGGTGCAGCTCGAAGTCCCGTTGCAGGCCGCTGCTGTCGCCCTGTAGCACGGCGAGGAACAAGCGATTCTGCTCGGCGCCGGCGCTCTTGTTCGGCAGCAGCTGCCAGCCATTGGCATCACGGCGGGCGATGCCTTGGGCGCTGATGCGGTAATCCTGTTGCAGCGGCGTCTTGAGCAGCCACAGCAGGCCGTGGTCCTTGGCCAGGACGAAGGTGCCTTTGCTGACCAATGGCTGCGGCAGGGCGCGCAGGTGTTTTTCCTGGATAAAGCTGCCTTGGACCACCGAGGGCTTGGCCAACTGATCGCTGAGTTGTTGCAGGTCGAAGGCGTGGGCTTGAAGCGACAGCAGCAACGCGCCAAGGAAGGTGATCAGTTTCATGACAAGGCCCTGTCGACGGCGTCGGTGAAGACTTTGGGGGACGCCAGCTGCATCTCGCGAGTGGCGATTTCTACCGCCACCTGTACGGTGCTGGCGCGGGTCAGGCGCTCGCCGCTAGCCCGGTCGGTGATCAGGTAATTGACCTTCAAGCGGTTCTCCCACTCCACCAGGCTGGCGCGCACGTTGAGGGTCTGGCCGAACACCGCCCCGCGCACATAGCGCAGCTGCATGTCGATGACCGGCCAGGCATAGCCCGAGTCGAGCATGTGCGTGTAGTTGTGACCGATCTTGTCCAGCAGCGCGCAGCGTGCCACTTCCAGGTATTTCACGTAGTGCCCGTGCCACACCACGTGCATGGTGTCGACATCGAAAAACGGCACGAGGATCTCGGTGTCGCAGTGCAACACGCCCTGACTACGCATGCAGCCTCCAGTGTTGTTCGGCGATGCGTTGCAGACACAGGCGCAGCTCGCCTTCCAGAGCGCGGTCTTCGATCACCGGCGGGAAGTCCTTGGCCAGTTCCGCGTGCATGGCCGCCAGGGCCGGTGGCAGCTGGCGGGCATCGTCGGCCTGGGCACGCAGCCACACGCCTTGATTGGCGGCCAGCAGGGTGGCGGCGGCAACCTGCTCGGTCAGCTCCAGCACGCGGATCGCATCGCGGGCGGCGATGGTGCCCATGCTGACTTTGTCTTGGTTGTGGCATTCGGTGGAACGTGAGAACACGCTGGCCGGCATGGTGTTTTTCAGCGCTTCGGCGGTCCAGGCGCTGGTGCCGATCTGCACCGCCTTGAAGCCGTGGTTGATCATGGCGCGATCCGCCGGCGCGCCGGACAGGTTGCTCGGCAGGCCGTGGTTGTAGCGCACATCCACCAGCAGGGCGAGTTGGCGGTCGAGCAGGTCGGCGACGTTGGCCACCAGGGTCTTGAGGCTGTCCATGGCAAAAGCGATATGCCCGCCGTAGAAGTGCCCGCCGTGCAGCACGCGTTCTTCTTCGGCGTCGATGATCGGGTTGTCGTTAGCGCTATTGAGCTCGGTCTCGATAAACCCGCGCAACCAGCCCAGGCTGTCGGCCAGCACCCCAAGCACATGGGGCGCGCAGCGCAGCGAGTAGCGATCCTGCAGGCGATGCAGCGGCGCGGTCGGTGCGTCGATGGCCAAGTCCTGGCGCAACCACGCGGCGACTTGCATCTGACCGGGGTGCGGCTTGGCGGCGAACAGGCGTTCGTCAAAGTGCTCGGGGTTACCTTGCAGCGCCACCACGTTCAGCGCGGTAATGCGCGTGGCCAGTTGCAGCAGATAGTCGGCGCGGGCAAACGCCAGGCACGCCAGGCCGGTCATTACGGCGGTGCCGTTCATCAAGGCCAGGGCTTCCTTGGGGCGCAGCACCAGCGGCTGCCAGCCCAGTTCGCGATGCACATCGGCGGCCGCGCGGCGCTCGCCACGGAACAGCACCTCACGCTCGCCGGACAGCGTCGCCGCCACATAGGACAGCGGCGTCAGGTCGCCGCTGGCGCCCACCGAGCCTTCTTCCGGGATCAGCGGCAGTACGTCGTGTTCCAGAAACGCTTGCAGGCGCTCCAGCAGTTCAACGCGCACCCCGGACACGCCGTGGCACAGCGACTGCAAGCGCGCGGCCAGCACCGCACGGGTGGCCTGGGCGTCGAGCAATTTGCCCAAGCCGCAGCCGTGAAAGGTGTACAGGTGACGGGGCAGGGCTTCGACATGCTGCAACGGTACCGCCACCACGCAAGAGTCGCCGTAGCCGGTGGTCACGCCGTAGATCACGCCTTCCTTGTCCAGCAGCGAGTCGAGGAACTGCGCGCCCTTGGCGATGCGCTGGCGATAGGCCGCGTCGCCTTGCAACTGGGTAGGCACCTGACGGTTGGCCAGGGCCAGCACGTCTTCGATGCGCAGGGGGCGTTCGCCAAAGGTTACCGGCTCAAGATGCGTCGTCATCGGTCTTCCAGAAAGGGTAAAAGTTGAACCATTGTTGGGGCGCTTCCAGACAGAAATCGGCCAGGCGCGCGGCGTAGCGTGAGGTCCACTGGGCGATGACCTGCTCGCGGGTGCTGCGTTTCCATTCGATCAATGGCGCGAACGGCTCGATGGTCAGGCGATAACGGCCATTGTGCTTGAGGCACATCAGCAGGTTCACCGGGCAGTTGAGCAGGCCGGCCAAGAGCCAAGGGCCCTGGGGAAATGCGGCGGCATGCCCGAGGAAATCCACGCGCACCGTGCGCCCGCCGTGCAGCGGCACGCGGTCGCCGGCAATTGCCAGCCATTCGCCTTCGTCCAGGCGCTGGCTGAGCAACAGCATGGTGGCCGGGTCCAGCTCGCTGACCTGGATCAGGCGCAAATGGGTCGCGCCGGCTTCGCCCAGCAAACGGTTGAAACGTTCGGCGTGCTTGGTGTGTACCAGCACGTTCATGGTCACTTGTTCGCCGATTTCCGCCAGGGCGCGGCACACTTCCAGATTGCCCAGGTGCGCCCCCACCAGCATCTGCCCGCGCTCGCCGCGCAATTGCCCGCGTAGCTTGGCCGGGTCGTCGATGTCGATTTGTTCGATGCGCAGCTTGCCGTTCCACACATCGAGCTTGTCGAGCAGGGCGTCGGCGAAGGCCATGAACTGGCCGAAGACTTTTCTATGGGAGGGGCGCAGTTCATCGCGCCCGCTCCACTCGGCCAGGCGTTGCTGGTACTGCCAGGCGCTCTGGCGCGCGGTGCGGCCGAACACGAAGAAGTACAACACGATGCCGTACAGCACCGGGCTCAGCAGGCGCCGGCCCAGCACTTTGGCGGCGAACGCGGTGAGTTTCATCAGCCAGTAGCTGCCGCGTTCTTCGCGGTCGGCCCAGTGCTTGGTGCTGTCGCTCATGCCTGCCACCGCCGCCACAGGATCATCGGCGCGCGCACCAGCATGCCGAAGAACAAACGCGTGTGCATGGCGCTGATGCGCACGTTGTCGTGGAACAGCCGGAAGTGCGACAGTCCATCGGCCGGGTAGTGGACTTGGGTGGGCAGCCAGCGCATTGGTTGGTTGCGCCAGGCCAGGCGTACCAGGATGTCCGAGTCGAAGTCCATGCGCGTGCCGATGTAGGCCGAGTCCATCAGTGCCAACACCGGGGCCAGCGGGTACACGCGAAAGCCGCACATCGAGTCGCGGATCTGCAGCGACAGGGTGTTGATCCACACCCACACATGGGTCAGGTAGCGAGCGTACAGGCGGCCTTTGGGCACGCTGTCGTCGTATTCGGGGTAGCCGCAGATCAGCGCGTCGGGCTGGCGGCGGGAGGCGTCGATAAAGGTCTCGACTTCGCGCAGGTCGTGCTGGCCGTCGGCATCGACCTGCAAGGCATGGGTAAAGCCCTGGCGTGCGGCCTCACGAAAACCGGCCATCACCGCACCGCCCTTGCCCTGGTTGTGGGGCAGGGTGACCAGGCTGACGTTGTCCAGAGTGGCCAACTGCGCCAGCACCGCTGCGCAGGCCGGGCTGCTGCCATCGTCCACCAACAGGCACGGCAGGCCGCTTTTCAACAGGCTATGGACCACGGCGGGCACGGCGGCTTCGTGGTTATAGACCGGGATCAGGGCGCAGGGCTTATGCATGGGCGGCTTCCAGTTGGATGCGGCCGCTGGAACAGGCCGCGATGCCGTTGCGGTAGGCGAAATACAGCTTGCCGCGCTCTGCGTCGAAGCGCAGGTGCAGTTCGATCCGGTCGCCCGGGCGTATCAGTTGCTGGAACTTGAGCACTTCCATGCCGGCAAAGGTCGTCGGCAAATCCAGCAGTTGTTGGCCGAGGTTGAATGCCCACTCCACCTGCACCACTCCCGGCAATACCGGAGTGACCGGGAAATGCCCGCTGAAATAGGCTAGGTCCGGCGGCACGCTCAGTTGCAGTGTCCACTCGCCGTTAGCTTCAACCTGTTCCAACACCTGCGGCGCCTTGGGCCGTGGCGCCATGAGCAGCGCCGCCACGTCGGCCTGGGGCAGTTTGCCTTGGGCGTTGAGTGGCAATTGACTCAGCAGGCGCCAGCGGCGTGGCAGGGCCAGGGCTTCGCAATGTTGGCTCAAGTGCTGTCGCAGGGTCTGGGTAACGCTGCGCCGGCCCTGATTGCGCAATGCATGCAGGCCGGCGGCGCTCAGCACCACCAGCGCGCCGAGGGACGCGCGGCTTTCCTGAACCACGCCCAATCGCGTTTCGGCGACCCATGGATGGGTCATCAAGGCCTGTTCGAGCATGGGCAGGGAGATACGTTTTTCTTCCAGCTTGACGATGCGGTCCAGACGTCCCAGCAGCTCGAAGCGGCCATCGGCATGCAGGCGTGCGGCGTCGGCGGTCTGCTCGATATGCCCAGGGGGCAGGTACGGCGACGCGATGCGCAGGGCGCCGTCGGCATCCTGGCTCAGGTGCACATCGGCAAACGGCTGCCAAGGTTGATTGCCCTGGCGCCAGGCGATGCCGCCGGTTTCCGAACTGCCGAGGATTTCAGTGGGCCATTGTTGCAGGCGTTCATACAGACTGCTGGCGGCTTCCACCGGCAGCGCACCGCCGGATGAGAACACCCGCGCCACTTGGCTCAATGCCGGCCAATCGAGGTTGTCGCCCATGCGCTTGAGCAGCGCCGGGCTGGCCACCCAGGCGAACCGGGCGTGTTCGCGGCTGGCGCGCTGCAAATCTTCGGGGAAGGCCAGTTGTTGACGTACAAATGTGCGACCGGCGCACAGCGGCCACAACACGCGGAACAGCAAGCCGTAGATATGCTGCGTGGCGACACTGCCGACGATGCAGGCACCGTCGAGGTCGGCGCCCCACAAGGTTTCCAGGGCCTGCACTTCGTTGGCCAACTGGCGCAGGGTCTTGTCGATGCGCTTGGGTTCGCCGCTGGAGCCGGAGGTGCACAGGCTCAATTGGCAGGTGTCCAGGTCCAGCGCGGACGGGCTCAGGGCGGCCTGATACAAGGCGTCGAGGTCCGCGGCCTCGGTCAGCCAGGCGTCGACGGTGTCGGCCCAGCGTTGACGGGTTTGGGGTTGCAGGTCGGCGGGCAGCAACACGCTGGCCCCGGCACGCCAGGCGCCCAGCAAGGCGATTGCCAGCAGGCCGGCATCTTCCAGGTGCACGGCCACGCGTTGGATGCCACGGCGTTGCAGCCCGGCGCCCAGGCGCAAGGCCTGGTCCCACAGTTGGGCGTGATTCAGGCCTGCGCACACCGAACGCTGCGCCACCGGCTCAAGCAACAGATGCTCAAGGTTCAACCAATTCATACGCGGCCCCGCACCCTTTGTCGTACCAGCCATTCCACGGCAAACAGCAGCCCCATCAGCCCGTAGGCGATCAGGCCGTTGTACAACGTCCACCAGCTCAGCGGTGCCCACAAGGTGAGGGCGGCCGCGAGCAGGCCGTTAGCTAAGAAGAAAACACTCCAGACCACCGTGACCTGGCGCGTGTACACAATTGCCTCGGGGGGCAGTTGCGGTTCCGTCATCCGCGCCAGGCGCTCAACAATCGGTGGGCCGTATTTCAGGCTCAAGCCGAACAGCGTGAGCATGAACGCGCTGACCAGGCTCGGGTACCAGCGCAGCAGCTGCGGGTTGTCGAACCAGGCCAGCAACAGGCAGAACACGATCACCGCCACCGCCATCCAACGGCTGCCAGGGCGCCGCGCAGCGGTGAGCGCCCGCAACAGCCATAGGCTGCCCAGCAGCAGGCCGAATTGCCACGGCGCAAAATGCTCGGTGCCGTAATACACCGCGAAGGGGTACAGCAGCCCCGCCAGCAACAGGCCAAGGCCGATCAGCCGGCTCATGCGGCTGGTTGGACCAGACGGTACACCGCCTCAACCACATCGTTCACGGTGCGCACGGCCTTGAATTCCTCGGCAGCAATCTTCTTGCCGGTCTGGCGCTTGATATGGTCGATCAGGTCCACCGCATCGATGCTGTCGATTTCCAGGTCCTGGTACAGGTTGGCGTCGAGGGTCACGCGTTCAGGTTCCAATTCGAACAGTTCCACCAAGGCATCGCGCAGGGTGTTGAAAATATCGTCACGAGTTTGCATGGTCCGGTCTCAAGCTGCCTGGCGGGCCGTGACGAACGCCGCAAGGCTGGCCACGTTGGTGAAGTGGTTGCGAGTGTCCTTGGCGTCGGCGTCGATCTTGATGCCGTACTTTTTCTGGATGGCCAGGCCCAGTTCCAGGGCGTCCACCGAATCCAGGCCCAAGCCTTCGCCGAACAGGATCTGGTCGCTGGGGATATCGTCCGCGCCGATGTCTTCCAGGCCCAGGGCCTCGATGATCAGCGTCTTTATGTCGTGCTCAAGGCGTTGTTTGTCGCTCATCTTCGGCGAGCTCCTTAATGAAATAGTGGTGCAGGTAATCGTTGAGCTTGCGTGAAGCCTGGGGCGCGGGGCCCAGTGCAGCGAACGCCTGTGGTTCTATATCGGCGCCAACCCGCAAACTGAAGTGCACGCGGCGTTTAGGAATGCGATACCAGGGTTCGGCCTTGGTCAGGGTGGTGGGGCTGACCTTGATCACAACGGGGGTGATGATTGTCGCACCTCGCAATGCAATGGCGGCGCCCCCGCGATGAAAGGCCGGCGCGGCACCGGGAGTGGTGCGGGTGCCTTCGGGAAAGATGATCAGGGTTTGCCCGCTTTGCAGGGCAGCGGCGGCGGCATCGAGCATTTCGGCGCTGCCGTCGTTGCTGATATAGCCGGCGTCGCGCACCGGCCCGCGGGTGAAGGGGTTCTGCCACAGGCTCTGCTTGACCACGCAATTGGCCTGGCGCACCAGACCGATCAGAAACACCACATCGATCAGCGACGGGTGGTTGGCAATAATCATCTGGCCGGGACGGCCGAGTTTTTCCGCGCCTTCGACGCTATAAGTCAGCACGCCCGCGCGTTGCATCAGGCGAATAAAGAACCAGAACAACCAACTGATGGTGTGCCGCGCGCGCCCTCGATGCCGGGCCGCACTGCCTGGCAGGCAACTGAGCAGGGGGAACACCAGCAGGCGCAAGCACAACCCACCGAAACCGAACAGCACGAAGCTGGCAGCGGTGGCGAACAGGCGCCAGTAGTAGGCGTCCCGGGGCTTGTTGGTCATGGCTTGCGTTGCCAATTCCATACGCGGTTCTTCCAGGCATGTTGGCAGGCACCCTGGTCGGTGAGCAGGGCGCGCAGCAGGTTCAGGGCGTGGGGCCACTGGGTTTGAGTGGCTTGGACAGTGCCGGTGGTGAGTTCCAGTTGCCACTCGTCGCCTGGGGTGAGCAACAGGCCGAGTGCATATGGAAACGGCACGTCATGGATCCAACTGGTATAGGCGGCGGGCGGTTGTTCTTCGGTGATCACCAGCAGCACCGCCGGCGCGCCTTCCTGGAGCAGCGCGGCGGCTTCGAGCAGACCGTGTTCCAGGCCGTCGCCGGCGGCAGCGAGGGCGGTCATTTCGCTGGTTTCATTGCGCAGGATCGACCACAGGCCGATCACGGCGTTGTGCACCGATAGGCTGAACTGGGTCGGCGACAGCGGTTGTTCGTGGGCCAGGTCGCTGAGGATATCGAGGGTGCGCGGGGTTTCGCCGTGGCGCGAAATGAACACCAGCGGCAGGTCTTGAAGGCCCTCGGCCAGCGGCCAGCCCACACTGAACGCCATGCGCGCCAGACGGCTCAAACGCCGACGTTGTATTGCGGGCAGAAATGACACATCGGGAGAAGCTTCGCTTTCAGGCAGCAACACCGGGGCCTGGCACCACGCGTGCCAGTCGTCCGCACTCTCCAGGCCAGGGGCCCAGGCGCGCCATTGGGCGATGTTGAAATTGATCACTGAGAAGTTATCCCGCCCCTGCGGGCTTCCATGTGCGGCATTTGGCCCCGAATACCGGGACAGGCAGCAAGCGCCGAATGGCGCGCATTATCCGGGTGCCGTGGGGTTCTAGCAAACATTGGTAAAAAATTGTTCAAGGCCGATTACAAAATCGTGGGAAAGATTTGCAGATTGTCCGTTACCCAGGCGCTAGTTGGGCTGTCGGACCCTTCCTAAACCTTCGTGTGTGACGTACTACGGCTTTCGGTCGATGCAGCAGTGCATGGATGAACGAGGTAGCTAACAGGCGCTTTTGCCCTCTACACTCGGACATTCATTGATACACGGAGGTTTTTCCATGCGGCGTGTGGTGTTCAATCAGAAAGGCGGCGTGGGCAAATCCAGCATCGCCTGCAACCTGGCGGCGGTCAGCGCCAGCGAAGGCTATCGAACCCTGTTGGTTGACCTGGATGCACAAGCCAACTCTACCCAGTACCTGACCGGCCTGACTGGGGACGATATCCCCATGGGAATCGCCGATTTTTTCAAGCAAACCCTGTCTTCCGGACCGTTTTCCAAGAAGAACAAGGTGGATATCTACGAAACGCCCTTCGATAACCTGCATGTGATCACTGCCACCGCCGAGTTGGCGGACCTGCAGCCCAAGCTCGAAGCCAAGCACAAGATCAATAAATTGCGAAAACTGCTGGACGAGCTGGACGGCGATTACGACCGCATTTACCTCGATACCCCGCCAGCCTTGAATTTTTATGCGGTTTCGGCGCTGATTGCCGCTGATCGCGTATTGATCCCCTTCGATTGCGACAGTTTCTCGCGCCAGGCGCTGTATGGTCTGTTGGCGGAAATCGAAGAGTTGAAAGAAGACCATAACGAAGGGCTGGAAGTAGAAGGCATTGTGGTCAACCAATTCCAGGCCCGCGCCAGCTTGCCGCAACAGATGCTCGACGAGTTGATCGCCGAAGGCCTGCCGGTGCTGCCGGTGTACCTGGCCAGTTCGGTACGCATGCGCGAGTCGCACCAGGAAAGTCGCCCGCTGATCCACCTGGACCCACGGCATAAGCTGACTCAGCAATTTGTGGAACTGCATAACCTGCTGGAAAACGCCTGACCTTCAAGCGCCACACAGATCCAAGGTGGGAGGGGGGTTGCCCCCCACCCACGGCGTCCAGCATTGTCTCGGTGCGGTTATATCCCCTGGCTACGCAACCAGCTCATCAATTGCGGCAGCGGAAACGCACCGCTCTGGCGCGCCACTTCGCGGCCGTTCTTGAACAGGATCAAGCTGGGGATCGAGCGAATCCCCAATTGCGCTGACAACTGCTGGTTGGCCTCGCTGTCGAGCTTGGCCAGGCGGCACTTGCCTTCCAGCTGACCGGCTGCTTGTTCAAACACCGGCGCAAACGACTTGCATGGCCCGCACCAGTCGGCCCACACGTCTACCAACAGCGGCAGATCGCCCTTGATCTGGCTGGCGTAGTCGCCTTGCTTCAACTCAAACGGCTTGTTCAGCAATACGGGTTGCTTGCAACGCCCGCATTTGGGCGCATCCCCCAGGCGTTCGCCGGGGATGCGGTTGAGGCCGTTGCAATGGGGGCAAGGGATGACAAGAGGTTCGGACATGATGGGCTCCTGGGATGGCCAATGGATTCTATTTGGCGCCGCCGCCGGTGTTTATCAAGGTAGCCAGCAGCGGGCTACCTCTCGATTTCACGACGAGCAACTGATTTCCAGGTGTTTGCCCCAATCCGGAGGCCGTTGCGCGTACTGTTCCATGCCTGCCTGCACCTCGAACGGCTGGCTCAGCACCTCATGTAGCCGCCGCACTTCGCTGTAATCGCCTGACTCGGCGGCGGTAATGGCGTTTTGTGCGAGGTAGTTACGCAGGATGTACAGCGGGTTGACCGCGTGCATGCGTTCGCGGCGTTGTTCTTCGGTGTAGTCGCCGTCCCGTGTGATCCGCGCTGTGTACAGCTTGGCCCAGGCATCGAACCCGGCCAGGTCGACAAAGTCATCACGCAAGCGGCTCACGGCCAGCGCGGCCGGTTCATCCCCCAGGCGGCGGAAGAACAAGGTGTAGTCCACGCCACTGTTCTGCATCAGTTGCAGCAGGCGTTCCACCAGTTTCTGGTCAGCCTCTTCGGCCGTGGTAAGGCCCAGGCGGCGGCGCATCAAGTCCAGGTAATGGGCTTGGTACAGCGGCAGGAATAAACCCAGCGTTTCCTTCAAGGCATCGACGCTGATAAACGGCGTGAGCGCCTGGGCCAGCGCGCTGAGGTTCCACTGGCCAATCGGCACCTGGTTGCTGAAGGAATAGCGCCCTTCATGGTCGGAATGGTTGCAGATGAAGTGCGCGTCGAAATCATCCAGAAACGCAAACGGCCCGAAGTCGAAGGTAATGCCCAGGATCGACATATTGTCAGTGTTCATCACCCCGTGGCAGAAACCATAGGCCTGCCATTTAGCGATCAGTTCGGCGTTGCGCTCGACGATTTCGCGGAACATCGCCAGGTACGGCTCCGGCTGTTCGCGGCATTCGGGGTAGTGCAGGTTGAGTACGTGCTCGGCCAGTTGCGCCAACTGCTCGGACTTTTGGGTGTAATAGAAATATTCGAAATGCCCGAAGCGGATATGGCTCGGCGCCAGGCGCAGCAGCATGGCGCCGCGCTCCTGTTTCTCGCGCCATACCGGTGTGTCGGAGCCGATCACGCACAGCGCGCGGCTGCTGGGGATGCCCAGCGCGTGCAGCGCCTCGGATGCCAGAAACTCACGGATCGACGAGCGCAAAACCGCGCGGCCATCGCCCATGCGTGAGTAAGGTGTCATTCCCGCACCTTTGAGGTGCAGGTCCCAGTGCTCGCCGGCGGCGTTGTATGCCTCGCCCAGCAGCAAGCCGCGGCCATCGCCCAGTTGTGGGCTGTAGCCGCCGAACTGATGGCCGGAATACACCATCGCCCGCGGCTCTGCTTCGGCCCACAGTTTGTGGCCGCCAAACAGCTCGGCGAACAGCGGCGTGTCGGCCACCGATGGGTCGAGATCGAGCAAGGCCATGGCCCCAGGACTGGCCACTACCAGGCGCGGCTTGTCGAGAGGTTCGGGCAGAACGTGGGTTGAAAACGCGTCGCCCAGGCGTGCGAAGCGGTTGTCGAAGGTCAGGTCGTCGAGGGCTTTCACCGGCCATCTCCAGCAGAATGTCCGAGCATTCTGCTGGGGATAGAGGGTTTAGTCGAGTTTGCTTGGCGGCGGTTCCGGTGCATCGACGACTTTGCCGGCGGGCGGCTCGGGGGCATCCGTGCTCGGTTGCGCGCCGACGATGGTCTTACGCTCGTCTTCCACCGGCACCAGTTTGTACTCCTGGCCGTGCATATTCTTGAGGTACACCTCCATCTGCCGGAACGAGATGTTGATGTGCTGTTTCTTGAATTCGCGGTTGATGTAGCGGTTGACCTCGTCCAGCACCGGGTTGCGGTCGCCCAGGTCGCGCACATGCATGCGCAGTTCGTGGTCCAGGGTGCTTTCGCCGAAGTTGAGGAAGTACACGTGGGGTTCCGGATCTTTCAGAACCCGTGGGTTTTCCCTGGCGGCCTTGAGTAACAATTCCTTCACCAGGTCCAGGTCGGAGCCGTAGTCCACCCCCAGTTTCAAGGTCACGCGGGTGATGGTGTCGGTCAGCGACCAGTTGATCAGTTGCCCGGTGATGAAGGTTTTGTTCGGGACAATGATGTCCTTGCGATCGAAGTCGGTGATGGTTGTGGCGCGGATGCGGATCTTGCTCACCGTGCCCGACAGGTTGCCGATGGTGATGGTGTCGCCGATACGCACCGGGCGTTCGAACAGAATCATGATGCCGGAGATAAAGTTGGCGAAGATCTCCTGCATACCGAAGCCCAACCCCACCGACAGCGCCGCCACCAGCCATTGCAACTTGTCCCAGCTCACGCCGAGGGTAGACAGGGTCGAGACAAAGCCCACGCCGGCAATGATGTAGGACAGCAAGGTAGTGGTGGCGTAGGCGCTGCCCTGGGCCAGATCCAGTTTGGACAGCACCAACACTTCCAGCAGGCCGGGCAGGTTGCGCGCCAGGGCGAAGGTGATGCCGATGATGATCAGCGCGCCGAGCAAATCGCCGATGCTGATAGGCACCATGCTGATATTCGCACCGGTGCCGCTGGTGTATTCGTACAGGGTAACGTTGTCCAGGTAGGAAAATACCGAGATCAGGTCCGACCACACCCAGTACAACGCCGCAATAAAGCCGCCGAGCAGGGCCAGGCGGATCAGGCGCATGGACTGTTCGTTGACCTGTTCGATATCCAGCGTCGGCTCTTCGATCACCGCTTCGCCATCGCCGGCCTCTTTGGCCGCCTGACGTTTGGCCAGGGCGCGGGAGTAGGCCAGGCGACGGGCCGCCACGCCGAGGCCGCGGACGAAGGTGGCTTCGATCACCAGCCAGAACATCAGCAGGTACAGGGTATTGATCAAGCGGTCGCTGAGTTTGAGGGCGGTGTAGTAGTAGCCGAAGCACACCGCGATAAACAGTGCGATAGGCAGCGCGGTAAACAACAGGCCCACGGCTTTGCGAAACAACGATGCCTTTTCATGGGTGGGGCTGTTGAGCAGCAGGCGACCCAGCAGCCAGGCCATCAGCGCGTAGCAGGTCAGCACCACGCCGATGCCCAGCACGTCGTCGGCCAGCGCCGCCGGTTGGTGCTCGGCGATAGCGACCACGGCCACCAGGGCCAATACCACTAGACCGAGTTTGCGCACCCAGCCCTGGAGGAATTCGACCTGGGGTTTTTCCCAGCGGAAATGCAGTTCCGCCACGCCGCCGGGCGCGAGAATCCGGTAAGCGGTGTAGAAAACCAACCACGCCTGGGCCAATTGCAGCAGGGCCGAGCCCAGGTTGGCGTTCTGCCCGCGTGCGTCGATCTGCAGCGCGTAGCCGCACAAGGCCAGGCCCAGGGACACCGGCATTGCCAGCAAAATATTGATCAAAATGGCCTGCGGCGTATGCCACTGGCTGTCGCGCTTGAAGTGGCCGATGTCCAGATGGACCTTATTCAGGCGCTGATACAGAGCCTTGCGGCGCCACAGCAGCGCGCCGATCAACAGCAGCAGCGGCAGGAACAGCAGCGGGCGCTGGGTCAGGCCGTCATACAATTCGCTGACGCTGGACGCCCATGGCAGGGTGGTGATTTGCTTGCTCAGGTGCGCCGGTACGGTTTCCAGCCACTCGGTGTCCAGCGGCTTGTTGCTGGGAATCCAGAACATCTGCTCGTCCAGCGTCGCGCGCAGGGTGGTGGCGGTGCTGAGCAGTTGTTTCTGGTTCAGTTGCAGGGTGATGGATTCGTTCAGCAACGCGCTCAACTCGCGGCTCAGGCGTTCAAGCAAGTCGCTGCGGGTGATCGCCAGTTCCAGCAGGGTGCGCCGCAGTTGCGGAGTCACGTCGTCCGGGGGCTGGTTGGCCAGCAGGTTATCCACATAAGCGCTGGGGGAGCTGATCAGCTCGCGCTGCTGGTTGACCTCAAACTGGTACAGCCGAATGTTGGCGATATCGTCCGCCAGGTCGCGGTCCACCGTGAGACGCGGCAGGGCTTGTTTCTGTTTGTAGAGAATCTTGGACAGCAGCAGGCTGCCCTTGAGCACGTTGATCTGCTCGTCCAGTGCTGAATCGCTCTGAGTGACGGCGTCCAGCTGTTGCTTGGTTTGCAGGTTTTTCTGCGTCAGGTCGTTGAGACGGTCGGTGCTTTTGAGCAGGTAGTCGGACAGCTTCAGGTTGGCTGCGCTTTCCGTGGCCAGCAGGCTGCTGCCGCCGGCTTTCTGCGCCTCGATGGACTGTTGGGTCACCGTCTGCTGGCTCTGGGCCAGACGCTTCTGATTGATCAGGGTTTGCAGGTCCTGGATTTCCTGTTCCAGGCGCGCGGTCTTTTCTTGGATCAGGTCGTGCTGGCTGTTGCCCAGGTCTTGCAACTGACTGTTGCCCGCCAGTTCCTGACGACGCAGCGGGATCAGTGCATTCAGGGCCGCCAATTCAGCGTTCAACTGATTGCGTTGGTCGCTGCTCAGGGCTTTGCCGTTGTCCTTGCCGGACTTGAGGGTGGCGTTGATCTGCTGGATGCGCGTCTGGCTGCTGCTGATTTCGGTCTGGGCGCGCTCTGGGCGGGTTTGGGCGGCGATGGTCAGGCTGTTGGCGTCGGCCAGTTCTTTTTGCAGGTCGCCTTGCTGAGTGCTGCGCTGCACCAGCAGCTGTTCCAACTGCGGGATCGGCAGGCTGGCATAACGCTGGGCCACGGGAATGATTTTGGTGGCCTTGAGCCGTGTCAGCTCGCGCTGGTTTTCGCTGGTCTGGCGCGGGGCGTCGTCCAGCTGGCGCTTGAGATCGACCAGGCGTTGCTCGTAATCCTGCTTGTTGCTCAGATACGTGAGGGTTTGCTGCAGGATGGTCTGCAGCGCCTTCATATCGGCGTCGGGCAGTTTGCGGTCGGGCAGCTTGTCCAGGGATTGCTGGATGGCGTCGGCGCTGGGCGGGTCGGCGGCGTAAACATTACCGACGCAAAGGGTCAGACCCAGCAGGGCAGTGGCGAGAAAAGAGCGCAGGATTGGCATAGAGACCGGTCGAGCTAGTGAAGAATCGGGGGCGTTGTCGCCCCGCAGTTTAGAGGAAGAGTCCGGGGCCCGGGCGACTTCCTTCGGGGAATCTGACGCCCACTTTGCCGATCTTGTTCCCGTCCATGACCGCGACGGTCCAGATGGTGTTGTTCCACTCCACCTGGTCGCCCACCACCGGGGCGCCCCCGACCTTTTGGGTGATGAACTGGCTCAGCGGCGTATCCGGGTCGATACCTTCGAGCTTGAGGCCATACAGCGCCGACACCGCGCCTAGCTGGGCGTCGCCTTCCAACACGAAATCGCCGAAGAAGCGCAGGTCCAGACCACGCTGCGGCGCCTGGCTGAACAGCTTGCCCAGGGCCGGCAGGTTGTGTTCGTGGCCGATTACGCAGAGCAGATCATCGACTTCCAGCACCGTACTACCCGACGGATGGAGCAGTTGCTGGCCACGAAACAGGGCGGCGATGCGCGTGCCTTCGGGCATTTTCAGCTCGCGCAGGGCCGCGCCGATGCACCATTTCTCCGCGCCCAGGCGGTAGACGAACAGCTCCCACTCGCTGGTGACATGCACTTCCAGCGCCGCGCGGGAGATCGGCGCCGGGTCCGGCGGCACTGTGACTTTAAGCAGCTTGGCCACCCACGGCAGGCTCGTGCCCTGTACCAGCAGCGACACCAGCACGATAAAGAACGCCAGGTTGAAATACAGCTGGGCATGGGGCAGGCCAGCCATCAACGGGAACACCGCCAGAATGATCGGCACCGCGCCGCGCAGGCCGACCCAGGCGATAAAGGCTTTTTCACGGCCGTGGAAGGCCTTGAAGGGCAGCAGGCCGACCATCACCGACAACGGTCGCGCGAGGAGGATCATCCACAGCGCCAGGCCCAGGGCCGGCAGGGCGATGGGCAGCAGATCGTGGGGCGTGACCAGCAGGCCCAGCACCAGGAACATGCCGATCTGCGCCAGCCAAGCCATGCCATCGAGCATATGCAAGATGCCGTGACGGCTGCGCACCGGGCGGTTGCCGATCACCAGGCCGCACAGGTACACGGCGAGGAAGCCGCTGCCGTGGAAGGCGTTGGTCAGGGCAAAGACGAACAGGCCGCCGGCGATCACCAGAATCGGATAGAGGCCAGTGGCCAGGTTGATGCGATTGACCATCTGCAACATCAGCCAGCCGCCGCCCAATCCGACCAGGCCGCCGATGCCGAATTCGCGCACCAGGTGGGTCAGTAGGCTCCAGTGCAGGCCGGTCTGGCCACTGGCGAGCATGTCGATCAGGGTGACAGTGAGAAACACCGCCATCGGGTCGTTGCTGCCGGATTCGATTTCCAGACTGGCGCTGACCCGTTCGTTCAAACCCTTGCCGCCCAGCAGCGAGAACACCGCCGCGGCGTCCGTGGAGCCGACAATCGCGCCGATCAGCAAGCCTTGGATAATGTTGAGGTTGAACAGCCAGGCCGCCGCCATGCCGGTGAGGCCGGTGGTAATCAACACCCCCACCGTGGCCAGCGACAAGGCCGGCCACAGCGCCACGCGGAAACTCGCCACTCGGGTTCGCAAGCCGCCGTCGAGCAGGATCACGGCCAATGCGAGGTTGCCCACCAGGTAGGCGGTCGGATAGTTGTCGAAGATGATGCCGCCGCCGTCGACGCCGGCGACCATGCCCACGGCCAGGATAATCACCAGAATCGGGATGCCCAGGCGTGATGAAAGAGAACTCACCAGAATGCTCGCACTCACCAGCAACGCGCCGATCAAGAACAGGCTGTTGATGGTCGTCGCATTCAAAGGCAGTACTCCATGAGTAGATACAAAAAGACGGGGCGCAAACTGACCATGCAGTCTGCGTGCCAGGGATTCTAACCTGTTGAATTGCCGCCCTGTCAAAAAGCTTTTCATGGCGTTTAAATGTGGAAGGGGGGTTGCCGCCCCGACAGGTTCACCGAAAAATCCAAGGGCGCGCTTCGCGGCCCAGCGCAGGGCAAGCCTGCTCACCACAAAAAACTGGCTAGCTTCTGTGATGAACGAGCTTGCATCGCTATCGGTGGTACGACCAAAGCAGTGAAGAGTGCCTTGGGTTTTTGTCGCACCTGACGAGGGGTTAGCGGATTCAGGAACCAGATGGGGGAAATGCAGTCACTAAGGCTCGAAAGCGTGGCTCCACCCTGAAGAACCGGGCTGCGCGCCGGGGATAAGCCTGGCATCCGAGGTGAATTTTCTTTATCGTCACCGCCCTTTTAAAACGCTCGAGAAATCAAAATGTTAGAAGCATCCCTCAGCCAATTGGAACAACTGGTCAATGACCTGGTACAGCAAAACCAGGACCTGCTGGGCAGCAATGAATCCCTCAAGGCAGAACTTGCCCGCGCCAAGGATGAAAACGACAGCCTGCAACTGAACCTGATGGAGCAGGAAGAAAAACACGGTGCTACTGCCGCGCGTATTCAGGCATTGGTTGAGCGCGTGAGCGCAGGTCCTGTGGGCGCATGAACGAAGGGATAAAGGTCGTTTCGATTCTCGGAGAGGATTACTCGATCAAGGCGCCGCCCGGGGAAGACAAAACCCTGATGCACGCCGTGACCATGCTCAAGGCTTCCCTGGCCACCACCAAGAAAAAGTACCCGACCCTGATCGGTGACAAATTACTGGTGCTGGCGGCGCTGAACCTGTGCGCCGAGCAGATCGAAATGCAGCAGGCTCATCAGCAGGAACTCGACCGTTACCAAGAGCAAGTCAGCGCCACGGTCGAGGTGATTTCCAAGGCGATCCAGCCTTAGAACCATTCATCCTGCATCCCCAGGCACGTATCGTCCCGTGCTTCCAGAATCGCCAGTTCATGATGGCAGCTCGGTACTTCCCAGGTCAGGAAGTACCGGGCGGCCTGGAGCTTGCCTTTATAGAACCCTGCATCCGCTGCATTGCCCTTGGCCAGTCCTTCTTCGGCGCGAATCGCTTGTTCCAGCCAGCGCCAGCCAATCACCGTATGCCCGAACACCTTCAAGTACAGCGCCGAGTTCGCCAGGCTGCTGTTGACCTTGCCTTGGGCGAGATCCGTCAACAAACCGAGGGTGACGCTTTGCAGTCTGTTAAGCAGGTGTTCCAGCGGTTCACGCAACGCGGTGAGTGACGGGTACTGCTGGGCCCGCGCGCCGGTGTCGGCGATCAGGCGGATCAGTTGCTTGAGCCCCGCGCCGCCGTTCTGCGCCAGCTTGCGCCCCAGCAAGTCCAGGGACTGGATGCCATGGGTGCCCTCGTGGATCGGGTTCAAACGGTTGTCACGGTAATATTGCTCCACCGGGTATTCACGGGTGTAGCCGTGGCCGCCGAGAATCTGGATCGCCAGCTCGTTGGCCTTGAGGCAGAACTCCGATGGCCAGGATTTGACGATAGGGGTGAGCAGGTCCAGCAATTCGTGGGCCTGTTTGCGTTCCGCTTCATCGGCCAGGGTGGTGGTGTCATCGAACAAGCGCGCCGCGTAGAGGCCCAGATCGAAGGCACCTTCCACGTAGGATTTTTGCGTCAGCAGCATGCGCTTGATGTCCGCGTGCTGAATGATCGAGACCGGCGCAGTCGTAGGATCTTTACTGTCAGGTAGACGACCTTGCGGGCGTTCGCGGGCGTATTCCAGCGAGTACAGGTAGCCGGCGTAGCCGAGCATCACCGCGCCCATGCCCACGCCGATGCGCGCCTCGTTCATCATCTGGAACATGCAGCTCAGGCCCTGGTGCGGCTTGCCCACCAAATAGCCCACGCAGTTGCCGTTGTCGCCGAAATTCAGCGCCGTGGACGTGGTGCCACGCCAGCCCATCTTGTGAAATAGCCCCGCCAGCAACACATCGTTACGCGCGCCCAGGCTACCGTCGTCGTTGACCAGGAATTTAGGCACGATAAACAGCGAAATGCCCTTCACCCCCGGCGGCGCATCCGGCAACTTGGCCAGCACCATGTGCACGATGTTTTCCGACAACGGATGATCGCCGCCGGAAATAAAGATCTTGTTGCCTTTGAGGCGATAGGTGCCGTCGGCCGCGGGCTCGGCGCGTGTACGAATATCCGACAGCGACGAGCCTGCATGGGGCTCGGTCAACGCCATGGTGCCGAAGAAGCGCCCCTCGATCATGGGCTGCAAGAAGCGCTGTTTCTGCTCTTCAGTACCGAAGCTTTCGATCAGGTTGGCCGCGCCCATGGTCAGGAACGGATACGACGTGGACGCCGCGTTGGCCGACTGAAAGTGCGCAAAACAGGCTTGGGACAGCAGGGTCGGCAATTGCATGCCGCCGGCCTCGAAGCTACGCGCCGCGTTGAGAAAACCGGCCTCCAGAAACGCATCCACGGCCGGTTTGACCTCCGGGATCAGGATGGCCTTGCCGTCCTCGTAGCGCGGTTCGTTTTCGTCGTTTTTACGGTTATGGGGCGCGAAGTACTTTTCGGCGATGCTGCGCGCGGTGCTGATGGCCGCATCGAAGGTTTCGCGGTTGTGCTCGGCAAACCGCTCGCGCTGGGTCAGGCCCTCGGCATCGAGGACTTCGTACAGCTCGAAAGCCAGATTGCGGGAACTGAGCAGCGTCTCGGACATGGCGGATTACCTTTAGAGGAATTGGCCCGAGTCTAAGCGTGCGAATTAAGGGTGAATAGCAAGATTGATCTAAGTGATGGAGCGGCAGAATGTGGGAGGGGGCTTGCCCCCGATAGCAGTGTGTCAGTGCCCGAGGTACTGACTGATACTCCACTATCGGGGGCAAGCCCCCTCCCACAATGTCTAGCGGTATTTCTTTCAGGGTTAGCCGATGGTCATCAGGCTGGCGTTACCGCCCGCCGCAGCGGTGTTGACGCTCAACGCTCGCTCGATCACCAGGCGCTCCAACGCAATGGAAGTTTCGCCCTGGGACAAACCATGCACGCCGACGATCGCCCCACCACGCTGCGCCACTTGCTGGCACACCGCGCGCAATTGGTCAGAGTCGCCGTGGTGCAGAACGGCATCAAACACCACATCGTCCTTGGTCCAATCGGCCACGCGCTTGATCTTCGCCTGAATGTCTTTCGGCAGGCGTGGGAACAAGGCCTTGGTCAGGTCGGTTTCCGGCCATACCGCCGAGCCACCCACCGCCAGTACCGCAGCCAACTGAGTCAGCAGGTCACCTTCCACGTCCGCCAGGCACAGCACATGCTCGCGGGGCAGGATGGCGTAGCTGTTGCGCTCGCCGGTCGGGCCCGTCAGTTGGCGGGTGATACCGCTTTGCGATTGCGCGGCGAACTGGCTGCACAGCACGCTCAGCTCGCTGAACTTTTGGCTGTCGGCCCAGGCTTTAAGGGCTGTCAGCGGTTGGCTCATGGCATCGCGCAGACGTACGTCCGGCGCCGCCAACTTGTCGGCGCGCACGAAGGATTGCTCGATTGCATCGGTAGGACGAGTCGACAGCAAACGGTACAGGTACAGCGGGCCACCGGCTTTCGGGCCAGTCCCCGACAGGCCTTCACCGCCGAACGGCTGCACGCCGACCACAGCACCCACGATGTTGCGGTTGACGTAGACGTTACCGGCGTGAACGTTGTCGATCACTTTGGCGATGGTCTCGTCGATGCGCGTGTGCACACCCAGGGTCAGGCCGTAGCCGGACGCATTGATCTGGCCGATCAACTGGTCGATCTCTTTACGCTTGTAGCGGACTACGTGCAGTACCGGGCCGAAGATCTCGCGTTGCAGCTCGTCGAAGCTTTCCAGTTCGATCAGGGTGGGCATCACAAAGGTGCCGCGCTTGATTTCTTCGGCGTCGGCGATCGCCACCTGGTACACGTTGCGGCCTTTGTCGCGCATGGCCTGGATGTGCTTCTCGATGCCGGCCTTGGCTTCGGCGTCGATCACCGGGCCGATGTCCACGGACAAGCGCTCCGGGTTGCCCAGGCGGCATTCAGCCATGGCTCCTTTGAGCATTTCGATGACGCGGTCTGCGGAGTCTTCCTGCAGGCACAGCACGCGCAGGGCCGAGCAACGCTGACCGGCGCTGTCGAAGGCCGACGACACCACATCGATCACTACTTGTTCAGTGAGTGCGGAGGAGTCGACGATCATCGCGTTCTGGCCACCGGTTTCGGCGATCAGCGGAATCGGACGACCCTGGGCATCCAGACGCCCGGCCACATTGCGCTGCAGCAGGCGCGCCACTTCGGTGGAACCGGTGAACATCACGCCTTTGACGCGATCATCACCCACCAGGCGGGCACCGACGGTTTCGCCCTGGCCCGGCAGCAGTTGCAGCACGCCTTCCGGAATACCGGCTTCCAGCAGGATGCGCACGGCCTGGGCTGCCACCAGCGGGGTTTGCTCGGCAGGTTTGGCCAGTACCGGGTTGCCGGCGGCCAGTGCCGCGGCGACTTGACCACTGAAGATCGCCAGCGGGAAGTTCCACGGGCTGATGCACACCACCGGGCCCAGTGGGCGGTGGGCGTCGTTGGTGAAATCGTTGCGCGCCTGCACCGCGTAGTAGCGCAGGAAGTCCACGGCTTCACGCACTTCGGCGATGGCGTTGGCAAAGGTCTTGCCGGCTTCGCGGGCCAGCAGCCCCATCAATGGCTGGATCTCGCCTTCCATCAGGTCGGCGGCGCGTTCCAGAATCGCGGCGCGCTCGGCCGGCGGGGTGGCCTGCCAGATCGGGCCGGCATTGATCGCGCATTGGATGGCGTTGTCGACGTCTTCGACAGTGGCTTCCTGAACCTGACCGACCACATCGCGCAGGTCGGATGGGTTCAATACCGCGGTCGACGTTTGCTCGCTGGACGCGCAACCAAGCATCGGTGCGGCTTTCCAGTTGTTGTGGGCGGTGGCCAGCAGGGCGCAGGACAACGAGGCCAGGCGGTGTTCGTTGGCCAGGTCGATACCGGCCGAGTTGGCGCGGTCGCTGCCATACAGGTCGCGCGGCAGCGGAATGCGTGGGTGCGGCAAGCCGAAGCCGCCTTCCACCGTCGCCATTTGCTCGATGCTGGCCACTGGGTCGGCCACCAGTTCCTGGATCGAAATCGACTGGTCGGCGATGCGGTTGACGAACGAGGTGTTCGCGCCGTTTTCCAACAGGCGACGTACCAGGTAGGCCAAGAGTGTTTCATGGGTGCCGACCGGGGCGTACACGCGGCACGGACGGTTCAGCTTGCCGTCGGCAACCTTACCGACTACCTGCTCGTACAACGGTTCGCCCATGCCGTGCAGGCACTGGAACTCGTACTGGCCGGGGTAATAGTTCTGACCGGCGATATGGTAGATGGCCGACAAGGTGTGGGCGTTATGCGTGGCGAACTGCGGGTAGATGACTTCCGGCACCGACAGCAGTTTGCGCGCGCAAGCGATGTAGGAAACGTCGGTGTACACCTTGCGGGTGTATACCGGGTAGCCTTCCAGGCCTTCGACCTGGGCGCGCTTGATTTCGCTGTCCCAGTACGCGCCTTTTACCAGGCGGATCATCAGGCGGTGGCGGCTGCGGCGGGCCAGGTCGATCACGTAATCGATCACGTACGGGCAACGCTTCTGATAAGCCTGGATCACGAAGCCGATGCCGTTCCAGCCGGTCAGTTGCGGCTCGAAGCACAGGCGTTCCAGCAGATCCAGGGACAATTCCAGGCGGTCGGCTTCTTCGGCATCGATGTTCAGGCCGATGTCGTACTGCTTGGCCAGCAGAGTCAGGGACAGCAGGCGCGGGTACAGCTCGTCCATCACGCGCTCGTACTGCGCACGGCTGTAACGCGGGTGCAGCGCCGACAGCTTGATGGAGATGCCCGGGCCTTCATAAATTCCACGGCCGTGGGAGGCTTTGCCGATGGAGTGAATAGCTTGTTCGTACGAGGCCAGATATTTCTGGGCGTCGTGTTCGGTGAGTGCGGCTTCACCGAGCATGTCGTAGGAGTAACGGAAGCCCTTGGCTTCGAACTTGCTGGCGTTGGCTAACGCTTCGGCGATGGTCTCGCCGGTGACGAACTGTTCGCCCATCAAGCGCATGGCCATGTCGACGCCCTTGCGGATCATCGGTTCGCCGCTCTTGCCGATGATGCGGCTCAGGGAAGAGGTCAGGCCGGCTTCGTTATGGGTAGAGACCAGTTTGCCGGTCAGCAGCAGGCCCCAGGTGGCGGCGTTGACGAACAGCGACGGGCTGTTGCCCAGGTGCGGCTGCCAGTTGCCGGTGCTGATCTTGTCGCGGATCAGTGCGTCGCGGGTGCCCTTGTCCGGGATGCGCAGCAGCGCTTCGGCCAGGCACATCAGCGCCACGCCTTCCTGGGAGGACAGGGAAAACTCCTGCAGCAGGCCCTGAACAATCCCGGCACGGCCGCCGACACTCTTCTGATTGCGCAATTTCTCGGCAATGGTAGCGGCCAGTTTGTTGGTGGCTTCGGCCATTGGCGCCGGGAGGCGGGCCTGTTCGATCAGCATCGGCACCACTTCCGGCTCGGGGCGACGGTAAGCGGCGGTGATCGACGCGCGCAGTACGGACTGCGGCAGGATGCTTTCGGCGAACTCAAGGAAGCACTGGTGAGCGTGGTCGGTCTGGACCTCGCCTACGTCGTCTGCGTCTTTGCTGCTCAAACCATTGAGTTCGGTCAGGGTTGCACCACCCTCCAGTTTCTCCAGGTAATTGAAAATCGCCTGCTTGATCAGCCAGTGCGGCGTGCGATCAATGGAGGTCGCGGCAGCCTTCAGGCGTTCGCGGGTCGGGTCGTCGAGTTTGACCCCAAGGGTGGTCGTCGCCATTTTCTTATCCTCATGGGTGCCACTACCGAGTGGCATTAGCTGGCGGCAAGATTAGCTGTGCACATGCGCAGGTGCAACCGGGTGCAACCTTTTTTGTTAATGAAATTTTCGATGGTTCGTCGGAAATATTTAAGCCCTCAGCGTAATGTGCTGCGTGCTGGTGCATTTGCTTCTGAGATCGGCTGTTTTTGCTCCGAAAGGGAGCAAAAACAGGGTGTTTTCCGCAAATTCACTCAAGGTGCAACTTATTCGCGAGAAACTGGTTGCACCTGATTTGCTTTGTTGAATAGCATTCGCGGCCAAGGTGCAACCAGCTTTCGGGTTTGGGGCATCGGCTGGCGGCTTTCCTGGGGAAACGCCAGTCATAAATGCGCGGCACGCGGGTTCGTCTACCCTTGCAAAAGGGTCGGCGCCTGACAGACCGCCGCTACATAAAAACAAAGCCAGGGCGTCACTTCTTATGAGCGTTAGCAATCCAACCCTGATCACGTTCGTGATCTATATCGCAGCAATGGTGCTGATCGGCTTCATGGCCTATCGCTCCACCAATAACCTTTCCGATTACATCCTCGGCGGTCGCAGCCTCGGTAGCGTGGTCACTGCCTTGTCGGCCGGCGCGTCCGATATGAGCGGCTGGTTGTTGATGGGCCTGCCGGGCGCTATCTACATGTCCGGTCTGTCGGAAAGCTGGATCGCCATCGGCCTGATCGTCGGTGCCTACCTCAACTGGCTGTTCGTGGCCGGTCGCCTGCGGGTACAGACCGAACACAACGGCGACGCCCTGACGCTGCCCGACTACTTCTCCAGCCGCTTCGAAGATAAAAGCGGCCTGCTGCGGATCATCTCCGCGGTGGTGATCCTGGTGTTCTTCACCATCTATTGCGCCTCCGGCATCGTGGCCGGCGCCCGTCTGTTCGAAAGCACCTTTGGCATGTCCTACGAGACCGCGCTGTGGGCCGGTGCCGCAGCGACCATTGCCTACACCTTCGTTGGCGGTTTCCTTGCGGTGAGCTGGACGGACACCGTACAAGCCACGCTGATGATCTTCGCGCTGATTCTCACGCCGATCATCGTGCTGCTGGCCACCGGCGGCGTCGACACCACGTTCCTGGCCATCGAAGCCAAGAACCCCGACAACTTCAACATGCTCAAGAACACCACCTTCATCGGCATCATTTCGCTGATGGGCTGGGGCCTGGGCTACTTCGGCCAGCCGCACATCCTCGCGCGCTTCATGGCGGCGGATTCGGTGAAGTCGATCGCCAAAGCGCGTCGCATCTCCATGACCTGGATGATCCTGTGCCTGGGCGGCACCGTGGCCGTGGGTTTCTTCGGTATTGCTTACTTCTCGGCGCACCCGGAAGTGGCCGGCCCGGTTACCGAAAACCACGAGCGTGTGTTTATCGAGCTGGCCAAGCTGCTGTTCAACCCATGGATTGCGGGCGTGCTGTTGTCGGCCATCCTGGCGGCGGTCATGAGTACTTTGAGCTGCCAACTGCTGGTGTGCTCCAGTGCATTGACCGAAGACTTCTACAAAACCTTCCTGCGTAAAAACGCCTCCCAGGTTGAGCTGGTCTGGGTCGGTCGCTTGATGGTGCTGCTGGTGGCCTTGATCGCCATCGCCATGGCCGCCAACCCGGAAAACCGCGTACTGGGCCTGGTGAGTTACGCCTGGGCCGGCTTCGGCGCTGCGTTCGGCCCTGTGGTGCTGATCTCGGTGATCTGGAAGCACATGACCCGCAATGGCGCTCTGGCCGGCATCCTGGTCGGTGCGATCACCGTGATTGTGTGGAAACACTTCGCGCTGCTGGGTCTGTACGAAATCATCCCTGGCTTCATCTTCGCCAGTCTGGCGATCTACATCGTCAGCAAGCTGGGCGCGCCGACTGCGGGTATGGTCGAGCGTTTTGATGCGGCGGAAAAAGACTACAACCTCAACAAGTAATTCGCCGGGCGCGCTGCGCCTGATGAGTTAAACGAAAGGCCCGCATCCTACGGATAGCGGGCCTTTTTTATGTGTGAATTGGGTCGGACAAACTGAAGATTCGCACGCTCGTTCGTAGGGTTTTACTGATTTACGCGCGCGCTGCTCGGCAAGCCTGGGCACTGGTGCAGAATCGGCCCCCCAGCCTTCGCAGAGAAACATCGGATGTTCGCGCCTGCCAATCAAAGTGCTTTCACCCTGACCCTGGACGGGGTGCCCAGCGATCTCAAGGTCTACCGCTTCAACGGTCAGGAAACACTCAGCCAACCCTATCGTTTTGACCTGGAACTGGTCGGCGAACAGCCGGACCTGGATCTGGGCAACTTGCTGCATCGCCAGGCCTATCTGGGTTTCGATGATCAGGGCCACGGTGTGCATGGCCTGGTCGACCATGTGGCGCAGGGCGATTCCGGTCGGCGGCTGACGCGCTATAGCGTTCGTCTCGTCCCTCAGTTGGCTTATCTGGCCCACAGCAGCCATCCGCGTATTTTCCAGCACAAAAGCGTGCCGCAGATCGTTGCGCAGGTGCTCAAAGAGCAAGGCATCCAGGCGGATCGATTCGAATTTCATCTAAGCGGTACGTACCCGGAGCGTGAGTATTGCGTGCAGTTCGGCGAGACCGACCTGGCATTTATCCAGCGCCTGTGTGCCGAGCAGGGCATTCATTATCATTTTCGGCATTCGCCCGACGGCCATTTACTGGTATTTGGCGACGACCAGAGCGTGTTTGCCCAGGCCGAGCACGCAACGCCTTACACCGCAGGCTCCGGGATGGTAGCGGACACTCCGGCCATCAAGCGCTTCACCGTACAACTGCAAACCCGCACCACGGCGCTGAGCCTGCGCGATTACGATTGGCGCAAGCCGCGCCTGGCGCTGGAAAGCGCAGTGTCCGACCAGCAGACCCTGTGCCTTGAAGAGCAGGGTTACCCCGGCCATTTCACTGACCGCGTGGAGGGTAAGCACCTGGCACGGCGCGGTCTGGAGCGTCACCGCAGCGAGCATCGCCTCGCCTTGGGCAGCGGGGATGAGCCGGCGTTGGCCTGTGGACGCTTCCTCAAGCTGGCCGGGCATCCTCGCCAGGAATGGAACGACTTGTGGCTCGTGACCCAAGTCACTCACGAGGGCAGCCAACCCCAGGTACTCGAAGAGGCGGTGACCGAGGTGGCGGGTGGGGACATGCGCCAGGGTTACTCCAACCACTTCGTCGCGACGCCCTGGGATGTAGTTTTCCGCCCGCCCTTGGCGCCGCGCAGACCGATGACGGGTTACCAGAACGCGGTGGTGACCGGGCCCGCCGACAGTGAAATCCATTGCGACGAATACGGCCGTGTCAAAGTGCAATTGGCCTGGGATCGCCACGGCGAACATAACGAGCATTCCAGTTGCTGGCTGCGGGTCGCCAGCGGCTGGGCCCATGATCGCTACGGCGCGGTGCTGATCCCCCGGGTGGGCATGGAAGTGTTGGTGGGTTTTGTGAATGGCGACATGGATATGCCCGTGGTGGTCGGTTGCCTGGCCAATGCCGCGACGCCGGTGCCCCTGGACCTGCCGGCGGACAAGACCCGCAGCATCCTGCGCAGCCAAAGCAGCCCCGGTGGTGGCGGTTACAACGAACTGCGCATTGAGGATCGCAAGGGCGCCGAAGAGATCTACCTGCGCGCCCAGCGCGATTGGACCCAGCATGTGCTGCATGACCAGCAGGTGCAGGTGGATAACCGGCGTCGGATCACCGTGGGTGGCGAGTCGCACCATGAGCTGCAGGGCGACGAGCAGCGCATCACCCACGGCAATCGCCTGACCGAACTCAAGCAGGACGACCACTTGGCGGTCGGCGGTTCGCAGCAGGTCCGCGCGGAGCAGGTGATTCAGATCGGCGCCGGCCAAAGCGTCGTCATCGATGCGGGTGCCAGCGTCACGATCCAGGCCGGTGGGCAGTCGATCACCCTGTCAGCCGCAGGCATCTTCAGCAGTGTGGCGATCCAGCTCGGTGGTGCTCCCGCCCCCGCTGCGGCACCGTTGTTGCCCGGGCTGCAGGACAAGGTGCTGGCGGTGATCCCGGCGCCTCTGAGCCGCGTGCAGATCGCCAGTTTGAAGCGCAGCGCGCCGTTCTGCGAAGAGTGTGAACGCTGCAAGAGCGGCCAGTGTGATGTCACTCACCAACCCCATTGATCAGTGTTTTTCAACCCAAGGAGTTTCGCCCCAATGGATCAACCTCTATCGCCCAGTGCTTGGCTAGCACAGTGGCCTCTGCAACCCCATGAGCAACTGTTCGCGGTGCTGGGCAATGCCAGCGATGCCCAGCCGTTCGAGGCTTGGCAAGGTGTGGCGGCGGGTGCGCGACCGCGCTCGGTCTGGGCGGGCACGGCTTATGCGGATTGGACGCAGGTTATGCCTTATCTCGCACAAGTCGAGTCCGGCAGCGCCTTTCTCGATTGGGTGGCGAACACCCAGACCGAGGACTGGGGTTGGCTGGCGGTGTCGTCCAGCCCGGCGGACGTGGTACTCGCTCATCTGCAAGGCTTGACCCAAGTGAAACTGCCCGAGGGGCCGCCGGTGTTCCTGCGCTTTTGGGACGGCACGCAGTTCTTGCCGCTGTTGCGGCAATTGGGCGGTGAGGCGGGGCAGGTGCTGCCGGTGTTTCAGCGCTATCTGATCAATGGGCAACCCCAGGCCGTTGCAACGGGGCCGGTTACTACCGCCAAGGCCAGCCCCTGGTGGCAGGTGCCAGCATCGTTACTGGAGCATCTGGCCGAACAATCGCCGCAAACCCTGATCGACAACCTGCTGCAATGGCTTGAGGAGCAGCGCCCGGACCTCTACACCGCCTTCACGCCTGCGACCTTGCAGCACAAGGTCGCTTACTTCGCTCGTGGTTCGACGGTGACCTATGCAGCGCTGACGGACTACCTCGCCTCAGAGGCGAGTTGAGGCCAGTGCCTGCTGCAAGTCGTCGATCAGGTCTTCAATGGCTTCAATACCGACCGACAGGCGAATCATCTCCGGTTTCACGCCAGCCTTGGCTTGCTCCTGCTCATTCATCTGCCGATGGGTGGTGGAGGCCGGATGGCAGGCCAGGGATTTGGCGTCGCCGATATTCACCAAACGTTTGAAAATCTGCAGCGCGTCGTAGAAGCGCACACCCGCGTCATAGCCACCCTTCAGGCCGAAAGACAGGATCGCCGAGGGTTTGCCCTGCATGTATTTTTGCGCCAGCCCATGGTGCGGATGTTCTGGCAGGCCCGCGTAGCTGACCCATTCCACCTCGGCATGCTCCTGTAGAAACTGTGCAACCTTGAGCGCGTTCTCGGTATGGCGTTCCATGCGCAGGGCCAGGGTTTCCAAGCCTTGCAGCAACAGGAAGGCATTCATCGGCGCCAGGGCCGCACCGGTATTGCGTAATGGCACGGTACGCGCGCGGGCGATGAACGCGGCGGGGCCGAATTTTTCGGTGTAGACCACGCCGTGATAAGCCGGCTCGGGCTGGTTGAGACCGGGGAATTTTTCCGGGTACTGGGTCCAGGGGAAAGTGCCACTGTCGACGATCACACCGCCGAGGGAGTTGCCATGTCCGCCGATGTACTTGGTCACCGAGTGCACCACGATATCGGCGCCGAACTGGATGGGTTTGCACAGGATCGGGGTGGCTACGGTATTGTCGACCATCAGCGGCACGCCTCGGGCGTGGGCCACCTTGGCCAGGGCTTCCAGATCGATAATATTGCCCGCCGGATTGCCGATGCTTTCGCAATACACCACTTTGGTCTGGTCGTCGATCAGCTCGGCAATGGCCTCGGCGGAGTCGTCCCGGGCGAACCGCACGTCCACACCGAAGCTGGGCAATAGGTGGGCGAATAAGGTGTAGGTGCCGCCGTAGAGCTGCGGCGTGGTGACGATGTTGTCGCCAGCGCGGGTCAGGGTCTGGATTGCGTAGTGAATCGCCGCGCTGCCCGCCGACACCGCCAGGCCCGCGATGCCACCTTCGAGGGCGGCGATACGTTGCTCCAGTACGTCATTGGTAGGGTTCATGATGCGCGTGTAAATGTTGCCGGGCACATCCAGGTTGAACAGGTCGGCCCCGTGCTGGGCGTTATCGAATTCGAAAGCCACGTTTTGGTAGATCGGCACGGCCACGGCCTTGGTGGTCGGGTCCGACTTGAAGCCGTGGTGCAGGGCGAGGGTGGCGTCTTTCATGATGGCAATTGACCTCCTTGGATTGGGTGCTCGCCACAATAAATCCGCGCTCATGGAGACATTTAGATTTTTTTCAGTCCGCTCCCTGCTTTTAGGGCATAAGCACCGCCCGGCATGCCGGCCTGCACCTTTGCCCGTGTAGAAGGTAAACTTCGCCCCCTGCGCAGGAGCAACCATGAATTATCGTCACGCCTTTCACGCCGGCAACCACGCCGATGTCTTCAAACACCTGACCTTGACCCGCCTCATCGCCCTGATGTCGCGCAAGGAGCAGCCGTTTGCCTACCTCGATACCCACGCGGGCATCGGCCTGTACGACCTGCAGGGCGATCAGGCCAACCGCACCGGCGAATACCTCGAAGGCATCGCGCGCCTATGGGGCCGGAACGATCTGCCGCCGCTGACCGCCGACTACATGCGCGTGCTGCACGAGATGAACCCGGACGGCCAGTTGCGCTACTACCCCGGTTCGCCGGAGCTGGCCCGACGCCTCACGCGCGCGCAGGACCGTGTGTTGCTCAATGAAAAACACCCCGAAGACGGTGTGTTGCTCAAGGACAACATGAAGGGCGACCGTCGGGTCAAAGTGCATTTGGGCGAAGGCTGGCATGTGCCGCGAGCGTTGCTGCCAGTGCCGGAAAAACGCGCGTTGATGCTGATCGACCCGCCGTTCGAAAAACTCGACGAGATGCAACGCTGCGCGGCATCCCTCAAGGAGGCGGTCGGCCGCATGCGCCAGACCGTGGCGGCGATCTGGTACCCGGTCAAGGACCAGCGCATGTTGCGTCGCTTCTATCAGGACCTGGCCGGCACGGGGGCGCCGAAACTGCTGCGCGTGGAACTGCTGGTGCATCCCCTGGACACGCCCAACACCCTGACCGGCTCGGGCCTGGCGATTGCCAACCCGCCATGGGGCTTGGAGGAAGAACTGCGTGAGCTGTTGCCGTGGCTGTCCAAGCAACTGGGTCAGACCCAGGGCGGGTGGCAGATGGATTGGCTTATAGCTGAGTAGCTGTGAGTTGCAAGCTTCAAGCTGCAAGTGAGAGCAGAAAACACCACTTGCAGCTTGCCGCTCCGAACGTCAGATCGGGCAAACCACGCCTGTTCCGCCAATGCCGCAATAGCCCTGCGGGTTTTTCGCCAGGTACTGCTGGTGATACGCCTCGGCGAAATACACCGTCGGCGCCTGGTCGATTTCGGTGGTGATCTGGCCCAGGCCGGCCTTGTTCAGTTCGGCCTGATACGCCTCGGCACTGGCCTTTGCAGCCTCCAGTTGTTCCGGTGTGGTCGCGTAGATCACCGAACGGTATTGGCTGCCGATGTCGTTGCCCTGGCGCATGCCCTGGGTCGGGTTGTGCAATTCCCAGAACATCTTCAGCAGGTCTTCGTACTTGACCTTGGCTTGGTCATAGACCACCAGCACTACTTCGCTGTGGCCGGTCAGGCCGGAGCACACTTCTTCGTAAGTCGGGTTGGGCGTGAAGCCGCCGGCATAACCCACCACGGTGCTGACCACGCCGTCGCGCTGCCAGAATTTGCGTTCCGCGCCCCAGAAGCAACCCAGGCCGAAGATCGCAAAGCCTACGTCATCGAGGAATGGGCCCAGCAGCGGGTTGCCATTGACGAAATGCGTCTCTGGCAGGCTCATCGGGGTGTCACGACCAGGCAATGCTTGTTCTTGAGTAGGCAGCACGTTTTTGTTCACCAGAATTTCCGAGCGCAAGACCATGATCAGTCCTCTCGTCAGGTTGAGTGATGGTAAAAATTCAGACAGCCAGTGTGCCCGAGTGTTACAGCGATGTCAGGCGATTGGGCCGCGCGGGTAGCGTTTGAGCATCGCCGGCAGCTCTGCCCCGGGGATCGGCCGATCGAACAGGTACCCCTGGCCAACATCGCAGCGGTGCCGCCGCAGAAAGGCCAGTTGCTCGGCGGTCTCGATGCCTTCGGCGACCACCTTGAGCTTGAGGTTGTGCGCCATGGCGATCACGGCGGAGGTAATTTCCATGTCGTCCTGGTTGTCCGGGATCTCGTGGATAAAGCTGCGATCGATCTTGATGATGTCGATGGGGAATTTTTTCAGGTAACTGAGGGACGAGTAACCGGTGCCGAAGTCGTCCATGGCCAGGGTCAGGCCAAGACTCTTCAATTGGTCCAGTTGCAGGCGCGTGTCTTCGGTGGCTTCCAGCAGCAGGCCTTCGGTCAGTTCCAGCTCCAACAGGTTGGCCGGCAACTCTTCTTCCTTGAGGATTGTGGCGATCGAGGCTACCAGATCCGGGTCGGAGAACTGCTTGGGCGACAGATTGATCGCCACCTGTAAGTCGCCCAGGCCGGCAGCGCTCAGTTGCTTGCTCATGCGGCAGGCCTGGCGGGCGATCCATTTGCCGATGGGGATGATCAGGCCGGTCTCTTCGGCCACGCTGATGAACTGGTCCGGGCGGATCATGCCCTTTTCCGGATGGTTCCAGCGCAGTAACGCCTCCATGCCCAGTAAGCGACCGCTGCGCAGGCACAGCTTTGGCTGATAGAACACGTCCAGCTCGTTCTGCGTCAGGGCGCGGCGCAGGTTGTTTTCGACGAACAGTTTGTAACTGGCTTCGGCATTGAGGGCCTCGGTGAACACCTGCACCTGATGTTTGCCGTTGGCTTTGGCCTTATGCAGTGCCAAGCCGGCGTTACGCATAAGGGTCTGCGGGTCGCGGCCATGCAGCGGCGCGCAGGCCAGGCCCACGGAGCCGGTAACGCTGATCAACTGGTTGTCGACGAACATCGGTTTGTCGAGGGTCGCCAGTAACTGGCTGGCCACTTGTTGACCGGCCTCCAGATCGGTTTCATCCAGCAGCACCGCGAACTCGTTACTGGCAAAACGCGCCAGGCTGCCGCTGCTGGTCAAGCTGTTGCGCAGGCGCCGGGCCAGGCTGATCAGCAACTTGTCGCCGGTCTGGTGACCGAGGCTGTCATTGATGCGCTTGAAATTGTCGATATCCACCAGCAGCAGGCTGATCGGGCTGTCGCTGTCGCGGGCGAAGCGTTCGTCGAGGTTGCGGATGAACGCCGGGCGGTTGCCCAGGTTGGTCAGGTTGTCGGTGTACGCCAGACGCTCGATGCGCTGCTGGGCCAGCTTGGTCTGGGTGATGTCTTCGTAGATGCCGATGTAGTGCGTCAGCTCACGGTTGTCGCCATATACCTTGGAGATCGACAACTGCCCCCAGTAGGGCTCCAGGTTCTTACGGCGGCTCTTGAACTCGCCCTGCCAGCTGTTGCTCTTGGCCAGGCTCGACGGCGCGTCGAACAACAATTCGCTGAGGTTCTCCAGGGCCGGTAACTGCGCCAGGCGGTGGCCGTGGACTTCTTCGGCGCTGTATTGGGTGATCGCGGTGAAGCTGGGGTTGACGTACTCCACTACGCCGTCGCAATTGACCAGCAGGAAGGCGTTGGCGCTTTGCTCCACCGCGCGCTGGAACAGGTGCAGGGCGCTGGTGGCGGTACGGCGGTTATGGTTGTTGATCACTTGTGCAAACTGGTCTGCCAGCTCGCCGGCAAACGCGATTTCGTCGGCCTGCCAGGCGCGGGAACTGCCGCCCTGTTCGAGGCACAGTACGCCGACCACCTGGCCATCGACGCGGATACTGGCGTCGAGCATGGCGTGTATATCTTTGGCGCGCAGGTTTTCGGCCATTTCACGGGTGCGCGGGTCGCGCATGGCGTTGGTGGCATCGATGGCGCGGCTGGTGTGCAAGGCTTCCAGATAATCCGGGAAGCAACTGGCGTCGATAGGGTCGGGCAAATGGTGCTGCTGGTCGGCGCGGTGATAGGCCGAAATCGGCACCAGGCGCTGGCCTTCAAGGTTCCAGATACTGGCGCAGTCGAGCTGATAGATTTCGCAGGCGCTGCGGGTGATCAGCTCGGCGGCTTCCTGCAGCGAATTGTTGGCGGTGTAGCGTTGGCGGGCCAGCAGCAGGATCAGCTCCTGCTGGGCGCGCACCCGTTCCAGGTGCTGCAATTGTTCCTGCTGGGCCCGCTGGTTGAGTTCCAGGGCGATCTGCAGGCGGCTGTTCTGGCTCTCCAGGTCATCCGAGGAGGGCAGCGGCGAAGGCACTTCACTGAACAGACCGTCGACCACCATCAGGTAGCCGCGCAACAAGTGACGATTGTGTTGTTTGTAGGCTTCGCCCATTTCCAGCAGGCTTAGAGGGCCGTCGTTGGTGTGCAGGGTGTAGCGCACCAGATAGTGGGGGCTCAGGGTCAACTGCTGCTGGATGTTGTCGTGCAATTGATAGCGGGCCTGGGGCTCCATCAGGCTGGCGTAGGGGGTGCCGATCAGGGCACACAATTCGACCGCCGGCAGACCGAATTGGCGCTCGCAGTTGGGGTCGAGGTACAGCAGGGCCCAGCTTGCCTCATTAAGCCGCTCGAAACGCAGCATACCGAGGCGCGAAGGCACCGGTAATTGCGTGACTACCTCGGCCGCCGTACGGGCGACATCGGGTTGGCTTTTCATGGGGGAAACTCACTTGAAATAACGCGCACGGCGCCGGGCTCACGCCCTCTTTTCTGTCGCTTGCGGCAAGGTTGCATCATGCGGCGCGGGCTGACAAGAGAGGATGAAGGCTAAGTGCTATATGGGTGTTATCGGCCGCGTGGGGGATTTCTACAGTCGTGCTGACAGAAGGTGTACAAACCTGTTCTCTCTGTCCAATTTTTGCCGTTGGACGCGCAAAAAAAGCCCCGCCAAGTGGCGGGGTTGAGGTACGAGCGTGGCGCTCGGAAATCGATGCAAACGGGCCTTCCGAGTAAAAGAAGGCCCGTTGCGGCTTACAGCAGAATGGTGCGGATGTCGTTCAGCAATTGGCTCAGGCGCTGCGTGAAACGTGCAGCGGCGGCGCCGTTGATCACACGGTGATCGTAGGACAGCGACAATGGCAGCATCAGCTTCGGCTGGAACGCTTTACCGTCCCAGACCGGCTGGATAGTGGCCTTGGATACACCCAGGATCGCCACTTCCGGCGCGTTGACGATTGGCGTGAAGCCAGTACCGCCAATGTGCCCGAGGCTGGAGATGGTGAAGCAGGCGCCCTGCATATCGTCCGGGGTGAGCTTCTTGTCGCGGGCCTTGGCGGCCAGGGCAGCCGCTTCGGCAGCCAGTTGCAGCAGGCTCTTTTGGTCGACGTTCTTGATGACCGGCACCAGCAGGCCATCAGGCGTGTCGACGGCAAAGCCGATGTGCACGTACTTCTTGCGAATGATCGCCTTGCCGCTTGGTGCCAACGAACTGTTGAAGTCCGGCAGCTCCTTGAGCAAGTGTGCACAGGCCTTGAGCAGCAACGGCAGTACGGTCAGCTTGACGCCAGCCTTTTCGGCCACGGCTTTCTGCGCAACGCGGAATGCTTCCAGGTCGGTGATGTCGGCCTGGTCGAACTGAGTGACGTGTGGGATGTTCAGCCAGCTGGCGTGCAGACCTGCCGCACCGATTTGCATCAGGCGGGTCATCGGCACTTCTTCGGTTTCGCCGAAGCGGCTGAAGTCCACGGTACGGATCGGCGGGATGCCCGAACCACCGGTCGCGCCGCCGGCAGCTGGCGCTTCCTTGGCCTTTTGCATCATGGCTTTGACGTAAGCCTGCACGTCTTCCTTCAGCACGCGACCGTGAGGGCCGGTGGCCGCGACGGCACTCAGTTCAACGCCGAATTCACGGGCCAACTGACGCACGGCCGGGCCGGCGTGAACCTTGGCACCACTTGGCGCAGGCGCGGCGGCTGGGGCTGGGGCGGCCTCGGCTTTGGCAGCCGGTGCGGGTGCAGCAGCCGGAGCCGGCGCGGCGTCAGCTTTGGCAGCCGGAGCGGCGGCCGGTGCTGCAGCAGCGGCAGGCGCGGCGCCTTGTACTTTGAGCTTGAGGATGAAGTCACCGGTGCCGACTTCGTCTTCCAGTTTGACCGCGATGCTTTCTACCACGCCGGCAGCCGGCGATGGGATCTCCATGGAGGCTTTGTCGGACTCCAGGGTGATCAGCGACTGATCGGCTTCGACGGTGTCGCCGACCTTGACCAGCAGCTCGATGATCTTGGCTTTGCCCGACGAGCCGATGTCCGGAACGTGAATGTCCTGAACGCTGGCGGCAGCCGGTGCAGCGGCCGGGGCCGGTGCTGCTGGGGCCTCGGCGGCGGCAGGCTTTTCGGCCGGCGCGGGTGCGGCAGCGGCAGCAGGGGCCGCCGCAGGCGCCGCATCGGCGGCACCTTCGATTTCCAGCTCCAGCAGTTCGTCGCCTTCTTTCAGGCGGTCGCCCAGCTTGACCTTCAGGCTCTTGACCACACCGGCCTTGGGAGCAGGAATTTCCATGCTCGCCTTGTCCGATTCAAGGGTCAGGATGCTCTGGTCGGCTTCGACGGTGTCGCCGACCTTCACAAACAGCTCGATTACTTCACCTTCACCGCTGCCGATGTCAGGTACGCGAATGAGTTCGCTCACAAAAAGTCTCCTCAGCAGTCCAGTGGGTTGCGTTTTTCCGGGTTGATCCCGAACTTGACGATGGCGTCAGCCACCACCTTGGGTTCGATCTCACCACGGTCAGCCAAGGCTTCCAGGGCTGCCAACACCACGAAGTGACGGTCGACTTCGAAGAAGTGACGCAGCTTCTTACGGCTGTCACTGCGGCCGAAACCGTCGGTGCCCAGGACTTTGAATTCCTTGGACGGGACCCACTGGCGAATTTGTTCGGCAAACAGCTTCATGTAGTCGGTAGAGGCGATGACCGGGCCCTTGCGGCCGGCCAGGCATTCTTCGACGTAGCTCTTCGCTGGTTTCTGACCCGGATGCAGGCGGTTGCTGCGCTCTACGGCCAGGCCGTCGCGACGCAGTTCGTTGAAGCTGGTAACGCTCCACACGTCGGCGCCGACGTTGAATTCGTCACGCAGGATCTTCGCCGCTTCACGCACTTCGCGCAGGATGGTGCCGGAGCCCATCAGTTGGACGTGGTGCGCCGCTTCCTTGGTGTCTTCTTCGAGCAGGTACATGCCCTTGATGATGCCTTCCTCGACACCGGCCGGCATGGCTGGCTGCTGGTAGGACTCGTTCATCACGGTGATGTAGTAGAAAACGTCCTGCTGCTCTTCGGTCATCTTCTTCATGCCGTCCTGGATGATCACCGCCAGCTCGTAGCCGTAGGTTGGATCAAAGGTGCGGCAGTTCGGGATGGTGGCAGCCAGGATGTGGCTGTGACCGTCTTCGTGTTGCAGGCCTTCGCCGTTGAGCGTGGTACGGCCGGCGGTGCCGCCGATCAGGAAGCCACGGGTACGGCTGTCGCCCGCTGCCCAGGCCAGGTCGCCAATACGCTGGAAGCCGAACATCGAGTAGAAGATGTAGAACGGCAGCATCGGCTGGTTATGGCTGGAGTACGAAGTACCGGCCGCAATGAAGGAGCTCATGGCGCCCGCTTCGTTGATGCCTTCTTCGAGGATCTGGCCCTTCTTGTCTTCCTTGTAGAACATCACCTGGTCTTTATCGACTGGCTCGTAGAGTTGGCCGACGGAGGAGTAGATGCCCAACTGACGGAACATGCCTTCCATACCGAAGGTACGGGCTTCGTCCGGGATGATCGGGACGATGCGCGGGCCGATGTCCTTGTCCTTGACCAGCTGCGCGAGAATCCGCACGAAGGCCATGGTGGTGGAGATTTCACGGTCGCCCGAGCCGTCAAGGATGGCCTTGAGGGTGCTGAGGTCAGGCGTCGGTACGCTGAAGCTGTTGGCGCGGCGCTGTGGCACGAAACCGCCCAGTGCGGAGCGGCGCTCGCTCAGGTAACGGGCTTCGGCGCTGTTCGGCTCCGGCTTGAAGAACGGCAGGTTCTCCAGTTCTTCATCCTTGACCGGGATGTCGAAGCGGTCGCGGAACAACTTCAGGCTGTCGACATCGACTTTCTTGGTGTTGTGCGCGGTGTTTTTCGCTTCGCCGGCACCGGTGCCATAACCTTTGATGGTCTTGGCCAGGATGACGGTCGGTTGTTCTTTGTGGTTGACCGCTTCGTGGTACGCCGCATAGACCTTGTACGGGTCGTGGCCGCCACGGTTGAGCTTCCAAATCTCGTCGTCGGACAGGTCGGCAACCATCGCCTTGAGTTCAGGCGTGTTGAAGAAGTGTTCACGCACGAACGCGCCGTCTTTGGCTTTGTAGTTCTGGTACTCGCCGTCGATGACTTCGTCCATGCGACGTTGCAGGATGCCGTCGACGTCCTTGGCCAGCAGTGGGTCCCAGAAACGGCCCCAGATGACTTTGGTCACGTTCCACTGCGCACCGCGGAACACGCCTTCGAGTTCCTGGATGATTTTGCCGTTGCCGCGAACCGGGCCATCGAGGCGCTGCAGGTTGCAGTTGATGACGAAGATCAGGTTGTCCAGTTTTTCGCGGCCGGCCAGGGAGATGGCGCCCAGGGATTCCGGCTCGTCACACTCGCCGTCGCCCAGGAAACACCAGACCTTCTGCTTGCCTTCAGGGATGAAACCGCGGGCTTCCAGGTACTTCATGAAGCGCGCCTGGTAGATCGCCTGGATCGGGCCCAGACCCATGGATACGGTCGGGAACTGCCAGAAGTCCGGCATCAGCCAAGGGTGCGGGTAGGACGACAGGCCCTGACCGTCGACTTCCTGGCGGAAGTTGTTCATTTGCTCTTCGCTGATGCGGCCTTCCATGAACGCACGGGCGTAAACGCCTGGGGAGGTGTGGCCCTGGAAGTAGATCAGGTCGCCGCCGTGTTCGTCGGTCGGGGCCTGGAAGAAGTAGTTGAAGCCGATGTCATACAGGGTTGCGCTGGAAGCGAAGCTGGAGATGTGACCGCCCAGGTCCGAATCTTTCAAATTCGTGCGCATTACCATCGCCATGGCGTTCCAACGTACCAGCGAGCGAATGCGGCGTTCCATGAACAGGTCGCCAGGCATGCGTGCTTCGTGGGTAACGGGGATGGTGTTGCGGTATGGCGTGGTGATGGCGTAAGGCAGTTGCGAGCCGCTGCGGGTCGCGAGTTCGCCCATACGGGTCATCAGGTAGTGAGCACGGTCTTCGCCTTCTTTGTCGAGAACCGATTCCAGGGCGTCCAGCCATTCCTGGGTTTCGACGGGATCGAGGTCTTGCATGGCTTGCTCCAGGGCGGAAAGGCTACCAGAATCGGTTGCCTGAAGTTTGCGACTGGCCTTGTGGGCAGACGACATAAATTCTTGGATGGCCGAAGGTTGCTTCGGCGTCCTGTAGTTTTACTACAAATCGTCGGCCATTTCAGCCTTTCGAATGTATATACGAGTAGTAAAACTACACAAGACTGAGCGTATGGCTCGGTCTGGCTGGTGAGCATAATCGTTATTGTTGATCTTTTGCGAACAAGAAAAGGTAGAATTTTAATGTTGCCTGCCAAAATTAAAGTGTTTTCAGCTATTTCTAACTTTTGTTCGACAGTCCTTCATTCAGCGTGGTCCCTGCACGTCTCGCTACAAGCCTTTTACGCGCCGACCAAGGATAGACCATGAGCCTTCCAACGCTGGCCGAATTGCCGGCCATTCTGCTCCCAGCTGCCCAGCGGGCCGAGCAGTCATTTCGTGACGCAGTGGCCGCGCTGGATGACGATCATGGCCTTTCTGAGTGGACGCCGCAACGCTGGGCCGACTTCGCCCGGGTGTGCGCCGCCAGTGATTTCGTTATTGAACAGAGCCTTCGTGACCCTTTGATGTTGCTCGAACTGGCGGCCTGGGGCGAGCTGGACCGTGGTTTCGCACCTGGCGAGCTATGCGGGCAAATTGCTGGCGCGGTGCAACAAGCCGAAACAGAAGATGAGCTGGGCCGTGTGCTGCGTCGCCAGCGTACCCGCCAGCAAGTGCGCATTATCTGGCGTGACCTGACGCGCCAGGCCGATCTGGTGCAAACCTGCCGCGACCTATCCGATATGGCCGATGCCAGCATCGACCAGGCCTACCAGTGGCTGTACCAGCGCCACTGTGTGCAATTCGGCACGCCCACCGGGCGCCGCAGCGGCGAGGCCCAGCACATGGTGATCCTCGGCATGGGCAAGCTCGGCGCGGTTGAGCTGAACCTCTCGTCGGACATCGACCTGATCTTCGCCTACCCCGAAGGCGGCGAAACCGTGGGGGTGAAGCGTGCGCTGGATAACCAGGAATTTTTCATCCGCCTTGGTCAAAAATTGATCAAGGCGCTCGACCCGATGACGGTCGACGGCTTTGTCTTCCGCGTTGATATGCGTTTGCGCCCATACGGTTCGGCCGGTGCGCTGGTACTGAGCTTCAATGCGCTGGAACAGTATTACCAGGACCAGGGCCGCGACTGGGAGCGCTACGCCATGATCAAGGCGCGGGTGGTGGCTGGCGATCAGGTGGCGGGCGCGCAATTGCTCGACATGCTGCGGCCGTTCGTTTACCGGCGTTACCTGGATTTTTCCGCCATCGAAGCGCTGCGCACCATGAAGCAACTGATCCAGCAGGAAGTGCGGCGCAAAGGCATGGCCGACAACATCAAGCTGGGCTCGGGCGGCATTCGCGAAGTGGAATTCATCGCCCAGGCGTTCCAGCTGATCCACGGCGGCCGCGACTTGAGCTTGCAGCAGCGCCCATTGCTTAAAGTGCTCGGCACTCTGGAGGGCCAGGGCTACCTGCCGCCGGCGGTGATCGCCGAGTTGCGCAACGGTTATGAGTTCCTGCGTTACACCGAGCATGCGATCCAAGCGATTGCCGATCGCCAGACCCAGATGCTCCCCGACAGTCCGCAGGATCAGGCGCGCATTGCCTTTATGTTGGGTTTTGCCGATTGGGCCGCGTTCCATGAGCGCCTGATGTATTGGCGTGGCCGGATTGACTGGCACTTTCGCCAAGTGATCGCCGACCCGGATGAAGATGAAGGCGAAGAAAGCGAGCTGGTGGTAGGCGGTGAGTGGTTGCCGCTGTGGGAAGAGTCCCAGGACGAAGACGCCGCCTGCCGGCAGTTGGCCGAAGGCGGTTTCACCGATGCACCCAAGGCACTCAAAGCCCTGGCCAGCCTGCGCGGCAGCCCGCAACTGCGCGCCATGCAGCGCCTGGGCCGTGAACGGTTGGATGCGTTTATTCCGCGCCTGCTGGCCCAGGCCGTCGAGCATGCCAACCCGGACCTGGTGCTGGAGCGCGTGTTGCCGCTGGTCGAAGCCGTCGCGCGGCGTTCGGCATATCTGGTGCTGCTCACCGAAAACCCTGACGCCCTGCGTCGCCTGTTGACCCTGTGCGCCGCCAGCCCCTGGATCGCCGAGCAGATCACGCGTTTCCCGCTGTTGCTGGATGAATTGCTCAATGAAGGGCGCCTGTTCAAGCCGCCGTTGGCGCCGGAACTGGCCGCCGAACTGCGCGAACGCCTTACACGCATCCCCGAAGATGACCTTGAACAGCAGATGGAAGCCCTGCGCCATTTCAAGTTGGCGCATCGCCTGCGTGTGGCCGCCTCGGAAATCGCCGGCAGCCTGCCGTTGATGAAAGTCAGCGATTACCTGACCTGGCTTGCCGAGGCGATCCTCGAACAAGTCCTCGCCCTGGCTTGGCGCCAGACCGTGGCGCGCCACGGCTCGCCGCAACGGCTGGACGGCACCTTGTGCGATCCTGGGTTCATCATTGTCGGCTACGGGAAAGTCGGCGGCATCGAGCTGGGGCATGGTTCCGACTTGGACCTGGTGTTTATCCACGACGGCGACCCGCATGCCGAAACCGATGGCGCCAAGCCGATCGACGGTGCGCAGTTCTTTACGCGCCTGGGTCAGCGCATCATTCATTTGCTGACGACCCAGACCAACTCCGGCCAGTTATATGAAGTGGACATGCGCCTGCGCCCGTCTGGCGCATCCGGGCTGTTGGTGAGTTCGTTGGGGGCCTTCGACCGCTATCAGCAAAATGAAGCCTGGACCTGGGAACATCAGGCGTTGGTCCGCGCCCGCGTGCTGGTCGGTAGCCAGGACGTTGGCCAGGCGTTCGAGCAAGTGCGGGCCAGGGTGTTGGGGCGCGAGCGTGACCTGGCGACGCTGCGCCAGGAGGTCAGCGAGATGCGCGCCAAGATGCGCGACAACCTGGGCACCAAGAGCACTGCGGCCGGCACGGGCGCCAATGCCTTCGAAGCCACGGCGCTGTTCGACCTCAAGCAGGACGCCGGAGGTATCGTCGATATTGAATTTATGGTGCAATACGCGGCTTTGGCGTGGTCTGCGCAACATCCATCGTTGCTGCGCTACACCGACAATATCCGCATTCTGGAAGGCCTGGAGCAGGTGGGGTTGATGCCCGCCGCCGATGCTCATCTGCTGCGTGAGGTGTATAAAGCCTACCGTTCCGCCGCGCATCGTCAGGCCTTGCAGAACGAGGCCGGTACGGTGGCCGGGGATCAGTTCGTCGAGGAGCGGCGCCAGGTGATGCGAATCTGGCAGGAACTGGGATTGAGCTGAAGACACTATTAGGGCGGGGAGGCATAAGCCTCCCCGCATCGTTTGTGGAAACTACATGAATATTCTGATCGTTGGGCCCAGTTGGGTCGGTGACATGGTGATGGCACAGACACTGTTCCAGTGCCTGCGCGCTCGCCATCCAGATTGCCAGATCGACGTGCTCGCCCCTGAGTGGAGCCGGCCGATCCTTGAGCGCATGCCCGAAGTGCGCAAGGCCTTGAGCTTTCCGCTCGGCCACGGCGCCCTGGAGCTGGCGACCCGTCGTCGCATCGGCAAATCCATGGCCGGCGAGTACGACCAGGCGATCCTGCTGCCCAATTCGCTCAAGTCGGCGCTGGTGCCGTACTTTGCCGGCATCCCCAAGCGCACCGGCTGGCGCGGCGAATTTCGCTATGTGCTGCTCAACGACGTGCGCACGTTGGACAAAACCCGCTATCCGCTGATGATCGAACGCTTTATGGCGCTGGCGTACGCGCCGGGTGCCGAGTTGCCCAAACCCTATCCGCGCCCGAGCCTGCGGATCGACCCGGTCACCCGCGACGCGGCGCTGGCCAAGTTCGGCCTTAGCCTGGATCGCCCGGTGCTGGCGCTGTGCCCCGGCGCCGAGTTCGGCGAGTCCAAGCGCTGGCCTTCGGAGCATTACGCCAAGGTCGCTGAGATGAAGATCCGCGAAGGCTGGCAAGTGTGGTTGTTCGGCTCGAAGAACGACCACTCGGTGGGCGAAGACATCCGCCAGCGTCTGATCCCGGGCCTGCGCGAAGAGGCGGTGAATCTGAGCGGCGACACCTCGCTGGCCGAGGCGATCGACCTGCTGTCCTGCGCCGATGCGGTGGTGTCCAACGACTCCGGCCTGATGCACGTGGCCGCGGCGCTGAACCGCCCGTTGGTGGCGGTGTATGGGTCCACCTCGCCGGGCTTCACCCCGCCGTTGGCCGACAAAGTGGAAGTGGTGCGCCTGGGGCTCGATTGCAGCCCGTGTTTCGAGCGCACCTGCCGTTTCGGCCACTACAATTGCCTGCGCCAGTTGTTGCCGCAGTCGGTCAGCGAAGCCTTGCAGCGGTTGCAGGGCGACGTGGTCGAGGTTCACTGAGTTGCGGGTACTGGTAGTCAAGACCTCATCCCTGGGCGACGTGATCCACGCCTTGCCGGCACTGACCGACGCGGCGCGGGCGATCCCCGGCATTCAATTCGACTGGGTCGTGGAAGAGGGCTTTGCCGAAATCCCCACCTGGCACCCAGCGGTAGACAAGGTGATCCCGGTGGCGATCCGCCGCTGGCGCAAGAACCTCTGGCAAACCTTCAAGAGCGGTGAATGGCGGCGCTTCAAGCAGCGCATCCAAGCGACCAAGTATGACTTGGTGATTGACGCTCAGGGCCTGTTCAAAAGCGCCTGGCTGACCCGTTACGTACGGGCGCCGGTGGCCGGCTTTGATAAAAACTCCGCCCGTGAACCCATCGCGGCGCGTTTTTACTCCCGACGTCTGGCCGTGGCTCGTGGGCAGCACGCGGTGGAACGCTTGCGTCAGTTGTTCGCCGTGGCCCTGGGTTATGACTTGCCCAAAGGCTTGGGCGACTACGGCCTGAGCGTCGACAAGTTGCTCGGCCTGCCACCGAAAAAGCCCTTCGTGCTACTGCTGCACGGCACCACTTGGGACACCAAGCACTGGCCGGAAGCCTACTGGCGCGAGCTGGCCGAACGCATGGGGCGCCTGGGCGTGGACGTGAAGCTGCCCTGGGGCAACGCCACGGAAAAAGCCCGCGCCGAACGCCTGGCTCAAGGCCTGGCGAACGCCGAAGTATTGCCCAAGTTGAACCTGGCCGGCGTGGCTCGGGTATTGGCCGGCGCCCGCGCTTGCGTGGCGGTGGATACCGGCCTGGGGCACCTGGCGGCGGCGCTGGATGTGCCGACCATCTCCCTGTTCGGCCCCACCAATCCGGGCCTGACCGGCGCCTACGGCAAGGCGCAGATTCACCTGGCCAGCGATTGGTCCTGCGCGCCGTGCCTGCAAAAACACTGTACCTATCAACCGACGGCCGACGACCTGCGTCGATTCGACATCGCGCGCGAATCGCCCCTGTGCTTCACGCGCCTGAACCCTGAGCGTGTGGCAAGCCGACTGAGCACGTTGTTACTGGCTGAGGAACTGCACTGATGCAACTGGCTTTTGTTCTGTACAAATACTTCCCCTTCGGCGGCCTGCAGCGTGACTTCATGCGCATCGCCCTGGAGTGCCAGCGGCGCGGCCATCAGATTCGCGTCTACACCCTGATCTGGGAGGGCGATATTCCGCCCGGTTTTGAAGTGCTGGTGGCGCCGGTCAAAGCGTTCTTCAACCATCGGCGCAACGAAAAACTCAGTGCCTGGATGGAGGCCGACCTGGCCAAGCGCCCGGTGGACCGTTTGATCGGGTTCAACAAGATGCCCGGCCTGGACGTGTACTACGCTGCCGACGGTTGTTTTGAAGACAAGGCACAGAACCTGCGCCATTCGCTGTACCGCAGTTTTGGTCGTTACCGCCACTTCGCCGAATACGAACGTGCGGTGTTCGCCAAGGACGCCAAGACCGAAATCCTGATGATTTCCGAAGTGCAGCAGCCGCTGTTCATCAAGTACTACGACACCCCGGTGGAGCGCTTTCATCTGCTGCCGCCGGGCATCGCCCAGGACCGTCGCGCACCGCCGAACGCCGCCGAAATCCGCGCAGGGTTCCGCAAGGAATTCAACCTGGGCGAGGACGACCTGCTGCTGGTGCAGATCGGCTCCGGCTTCAAGACCAAGGGCGTCGACCGCAGCCTCAAGGCGCTGGCCGCGTTGCCCTCGGAGCTGAAAAAACGCACGCGTCTGTTTGTAATCGGCCAGGACGACCCCAAAGTATTCCAATTGCAAAGCGCCACATTGGGGCTGGGCGATAACGTGCAGTTTCTTAAAGGGCGCAGCGATATCCCGCGTTTCCTGCTGGGCGCCGACCTGTTGATCCACCCGGCGTATAACGAAAACACCGGCACCGTGCTGCTTGAGGCGCTGGTGGCCGGGTTGCCGGTACTGGTCTCGGCGGTGTGTGGTTATGCCCATTACATTGCCGAGGCCGACAGCGGCCTGGTGCTGGATGAGCCGTTCGAACAGGCTCAGTTGAACCAGTACCTGGCGCGCATGCTGACCGATTCTGCACAGCGCGCGGCCTGGAGCCGCAACGGGTTGGCTTTCGCTGAGACGGCCGACCTCTACAGCATGCCGCAGCACGCTGCGGATGTGATTCTGGCGGAGCCAAAGCCATGAAGTTGATGCTTGCCGAACCCTTCAAGAGCCTCTGGGCCGGACGCGATGCGTTCGCCGAAGTAGAGCGGCTGGAAGGCGAGGTGTACCGCGAACTGGAAGCCCGACGCACCTTGCGCACCGAGGTGGACGGCCGTGGCTACTTTGTGAAGATCCACCGGGGCATCGGCTGGGGTGAGATCGTCAAGAACCTGGTCACCGCCAAGCTGCCGGTGCTCGGCGCCGGGCAGGAATGGCTGGCGATCCAGCGCCTGCAGGAAATCGGCGTGCCGACCATGACCGCCGTGGCCTACGGCGAGCGCGGCAGCAACCCGGCGGACCAGCACTCGTTCATCATCACCGAAGAGCTGGCGCCCACGGTCAGCCTGGAAGACTTCAGCATTGATTGGGTCAAGCAGCCACCGCAGCCGCGCCTCAAGCGCGCGCTGATCGCCGAAGTGGCGCGCATGACCGGCATGATGCATCGCGGCGGGGTGAACCATCGTGACTGCTATATCTGCCACTTCCTGCTGCACACCGACACGCCGATCACGCCTGATCGCTTCAAGTTGTCGGTGATCGACCTGCACCGTGCCCAGACCCGGCCGAAAATCAGCCTGCGCTGGCGCAACAAAGACCTGGCCGCGCTGTACTTCTCGGCGCTGGACATCGGCCTGACCCGTCGCGACAAGCTGCGGTTCCTCAAGGGCTACTTCCAGCAGCCGTTGCGCCAGATCCTGGCCGAAGAAAGCGCTTTGTTGCAGTGGCTGCAAGGCAAGGCCGACAAACTCTACGCGCGTAAACAGCGATACGGGGATGCGCTCTGATGGCGGGCTGGAACCTGGAACCGGCCTACGCCGGCCTGGCGGATGACTTTGGCAGCCTCGACGCGGTGTTCGCCCTGCAAGGCGAGCGGCTGACCCGCGATCCGTTGTCCGAAGTGATCCGGGTAGAGCGCGGTGGGGTCAATTATTACGTCAAGCGCTACGTCGGCGCCGGCAAGGGCTTGCGTCGCTACTTGGGCAAGCCGCGGGTCAAGTCCGAATGGCAGAACCTCAAGCGCTTTGCCAAGTGGGGCATTCCTACTGCCGATGTGGTGGCCTGGGGCTTGGAGCGCAATGGCCTGGCCTATGATCGCGGCGCGATGATCACCCGTGAATTGCCCAAGACCGAAGACTTGTCGGCGCTGGCCGAGCGCAACGACCCCCGCCTGCGCGATCCGCGCTGGGTCGATGGGGTCAGCCGCCAGCTCGCCGAATACACCCGCACCATGCACGATCACCGCTTTACTCATAACGACTTGAAGTGGCGCAACCTGTTGATCGACGACCAGCAGACCCTGTACCTGATCGATTGCCCCAACGGCGATTTCTGGCGCGGGTTCTGGCTCAAGTACCGTATTACCAAGGATCTGGCCTGCCTGGACAAGGTGGCCAAATATCACCTGTCGGCCACTCAGCGCCTGCGGTTCTATCTGCAATACCGTCAGCGCCAGCACCTGAGTGCATCGGACAAACAGCGTATTCGCCATGTGGTGAAGTTTTTTGAGGGGCGCGAATGAGTGATTTTGTGGCGGCTGAAGACCGGGTTTTGTTGGAACGCAACGGTCTGGCCACGTTCGACGCCTTGTGGGCCAAACAGCTCGACGCAGTGGACGAACCGAACACCAGTCGCGGCGGCTGGAGCAGCGTGTTTCGCCTGGAGCTGGAGGGGCAGGGGTATTACCTCAAGCGTCAGAGCAACTACCTGACTCGCAGCCTTCATCGCCCATTGGGCGAGCCGAGTTTCTCCCGCGAGTTTCGCAATATCAGCCGTTACCGCACTTTGGGTATCCCGGCCTTGCAGGCGGCGTTCTATGGCGAACGCAAAGTGGCCGGCGAGTACCGCGCGATGCTGCTGACCCGTGCCCTTGACGGCTGGAACGACTTGGATTCGCTGCTTGAGCAGTGGCCTTCGCTCAGCGATGCCCAGCACCGCGCTATTCTGCGGGCGTGCGGCGAACTGGCGCGCCGGCTGCACGGCGTCGGCCAGGTGCATGGCTGTTTCTACCCCAAGCATATTTTCCTGCAGGCCACCGGCGACGGTTATGCCGCGCAGTTGATCGATCTGGAGAAAACCCGCCCGTTGTTGTTTGGCTGGCGGGATCGGGTCAAGGACCTGGAGCCGTTGCTGCGCCGTTCCCCGCAATGGTCCGACGCACAGGTGCGCCAGCTGCTGGCGGCCTACCTGGACCAACCAGAAGACAGCGCAGAGGTCGCCACTTGGCTGCAACGCCTGACGACCCGGCGCAGCCATAAGGAGAAGCGCTGATGCGTCTGTCGGAGCTGAAAAACGCCGGCCGCACCCCGAGCCTGCCCCTGACCCTGGACCTGGCGGACGCCGCCGGCCCCGGTCAACTGCAACTGTTGAGCCTGTTGCGCGTGTTGCCGGGCGAGCGCTATGTCGGCGCGGCCGTCTGGCGCGGTCGCGCAGTGCTGGCCAAGTTGCTGGTAGGCAGTAAGGCGGCGCGGCATTTTCAGCGTGAGCTCAGCGGTGTTCGCCTGTTGGCCGAACAGGGTCTGACCACGCCGTTGCTGCTCGCCGACGGTTTGCAGCAAGGCGAGGGTGGCTGGTTGCTGTTCGAGTTTATCGAGGGTGCCGAAAGCCTGGCCGATGCCTGGCAGGCGGTCGAAGGTTTGCCGCCCTTGGCTGATGAACAAACCGCGGTGCTCGCCGAAGCACTGGGCGCGATTGCGCAGATGCACGCCAAAGGCTTGTGGCAGGAAGACCTGCACCTGGACAACCTGCTGCGCAAGGACGGCAAGTTGTACCTGATCGATGGCGCCGGAATTCGCGTCGAAGAAGCCGGCAAGCCGCTGTCGCGCAACCGGGTGCTGGAAAACCTCGGGGTGTTTTTTGCGCAATTGCCGAAGAATCTTGAGCCGTTTACCGAAGAGTTGCTGGTGTATTACCTGCTGAGCAACAGCGAACATGCCTTGCCCCTGGAAGCCCTGGAAAAACAAGTACGCAAGGTCAGTGCCTGGCGTTTGAAGGACTTTCTGGAAAAGGTCGGCCGCGAATGCACGCTGTTTAGCGTCGTGCGCGGTGCTTTTGCCTTGCGCGCGATCAGGCGCGAGGAAGTGCCCGCAATGCTGCCGGTGCTGGAGCAGGCCGATGTATTGCTGGACCAGGGCCATTTGTACAAGACCGGCGGTGCGGCCAGTGTGGCCAAAGTCGAGGTGGCCGGTCGGCCGCTGGTAATCAAGCGTTACAACATCAAGGGCTTCGCCCATTGGCTCAAGCGTTTTTGGCGCCCGAGCCGAGCCTGGCATTCCTGGCGCGAAGGCAATCGCCTGGCCTTCCTCGGCATCGCCACGCCCAAGCCGCTGGCGGTGTTGGAGAAGCGCTTTCTCTGGCTGCGCAGCCGTGCGTACCTGATCACCGAATACCTGCCGGGCCCAGACATCATCGAGCGTTTCGCGCCCTACGTTGAACACGGCGGCGCGCCGGAAAACGAACTGCAGGCGCTGGATCATTTATTCGCTGAGCTGATCCGCGAGCGCATCAGCCACGGGGATTTCAAGGGCCATAACCTGTTTTGGCACGAAGACCGTTGGGCCCTGATCGACCTCGATGCGATGTGCCAGCACCGCAGTCTCGCCAGCTTCGCCCCGGCCTACGCCAAGGACCGCGCGCGGTTTATGCGCAACTGGCCGCAGGACAGTGCGTTATATCAACTGATCGACCAGCGGTTGCCCAAGCAACCCACCTGACCGCTCTGACTATCAGAATTGATACTCGGCGCCGGCGCCGGCGTACCACGAACGGCCAGGCGCGGCTTCGTAGTAGCGGTTGTTGCTGTCGCCGACGATCACCGAACCGACGTACTGACGGTCCAGCAGGTTGTCCAGGCGCAGGGTCTGATGGAAGGTCCAGTGCTCGGCCTTCTGCTCGAAGCGCGCTCGCCAGTTGAACACGCTGTAAGCCGGTGCGGCGCGTTGCTGGTTGGTGTCTTCGACGTAGACCTTGCTGCGGTACAGCCCTTCGATGGCGGTGCTGACCCAGTCTCGCGGTTTCCAGTTCAGCTCGGCAAACAGCGTGGTCTGCGGTACACCGGGGAGGTAGTTACCTTTATCCACGGGGTTGCCGCCGCCCGTGAAGTCGCTGTCGTAGGTGGCTTGCAGGCGCGTATACGCGAGTTGGGTGCTCCACTGTTGCGTCAGCTGGCTTTCGATGCCCAGCTCGAAGCCACGGCGGAGGGTGCGCCCGGCGTTTTGGTAAGTGGTGCGCCCGCCGCTGGATTGCTGGACCACCAACTCGTCTTCGGTGGTGATCTGGAATACCGCAGCGTTAAGGCGGGTGTCCTCGCCTACCCGTGCTTTCAGGCCCACTTCATATTGCGTACTCACCGATGGCTTGAGCGCGAAATTGAAACCATTTGAACCGCTGGAATACGCCGACTCCGCTTGTGTCGGGGTTTCGAAGCCTTTGCCGGCGCTCACATAACCGTGCAGGTCGGGTGTGAAGGCATACATCACGCTGACCGACGGAGTGTTCTTCTGGTAGGTCTTGCTGCCGCTGTCGTTACCGTCGCTGAGGAAATGGTCGTCCACCTCCATCTTCATGGTGCTATGGCGTACGCCGGCTTGCAGAGTCCAGTCGCCCAGCAGCCAGTTGGCTTGTAAGAATGGGTCGAGGCTGGTAGCGGTGTCGATTTCATTGCGGCCCAACGCACCTTTGACGCCATGCACGCCGTTGAGGGTGTTGGAATAGCCTTGGCGGTCATCCTCGCTGCGGTCGTAGTCGAGGCCGGCAATCAGGGTCAGGTCGCCCGGGGCGCTGGTGATGGGTTGCAGCCAGTGGATGGAGCCGCCGTAGAACGTGCGGTCGAAGTCCACGACGCCGCCGCGTTTGTCAGAGGGGGTTCCGGCAGGGATCGACAGGTACTGAATCACGCTGCGCCGCCCCGTATACCCATTTACCTGCAATGTCGCATCGCCGAAATACCGTTCGTAATTCATCCCCAATTGCTGATGGTCGATGCTCTTGCGCGTGTTGTACGTGAGTGCGTTGGCGCTCACCGAGCGTGGATCGGCTTTGTAGGCGGCCCACGTCTGCCCTAGCGGATCTTGCGTGCCGTTTTGTTCCAGGCTGCTGTAGATCAGCGCCAGTTTGCTGTCGTCGTCGGGCTGGACATTGAGTTTGGCGAAGGTCTGGTCGCGCCGGGCGCTGCTGTGGTCGCGGTAGCCGTCGGTGTCCATGCGCGAGGCATCCAGCACGAAGCCGGCGCCGTCGGTCGCGCCCTCGGCGCTGAGGTGGTTTTTGCTCAAGCCGTCGCTGCCTACCAGGGTTTCGGCGCCAATGCGCGGTGGGCCTTCGCCGTCGCGGGAGAACATCTGGATCACGCCGCCGGCGTTGCTGCCGTACAGGGTCGCTGCCGGGCCGCGCAGCACTTCGATGCGTTCGGCGGTGTCGAGGTTGAACGTGGCGGCTTGGCCCTGGCCGTCTGGGGTGCTGGCAGGGATGCCGTCGGCGATGAGTTTGAGGCCGCGCACGCCGAACGCCGAACGGGCGCCAAAGCCGCGTGAGGAAATCTGCAGGTCCTGGGCGTAGTTCTGGCGGTTCTGCACCACCAGGCCGGGCACGCGGGCCAGGGCTTCGGAAGCATTGATGCCCAGTTGGCCGTCGCTGATCTGTTCGCGGCTGATGCCGTCCACGGAATACGGCAGCTCAAACGTCGGGCTGGCGCTGCGCGAGCCGGTGACGACGCTGGGGTCGAGGATCAGAACAGTGTCGTCTGCCTGGGCGGTGTCGCACAGGGCAAGCAGGCCGGGCAGCAGCAGGGTAAAGCGGGTGAGGTGGTTCATCAATCGGCCGAAAATCAGTGGCGCTTGGGAAGTAAACGCGCAAAGGGGCGCGAGTTTAGTGAGTCGGGCGATTTTTATCATTCGGGAATCTTCCTACGCGGCTAATCGACGCGTCCGTACTGGGACTTCATGGTGGGCGGTGCTAGCGTGGCTGTTCCTGAGTAAATAGATCAAAGGAGCGGACATGCGGCATCTATCGAGGGTCATCTGGCTGGTCGCGATACTGGCATTGGCCGGTTGCGGCACGATCAACACCGTGTTCCGCCCCGACGCCGTGGCCAGTCAGAATCTCAAGGACTCGCGCAGCCATTGCGAAAACGTGCCGCGCATCTACAGCGGCGTGATGTACGGGTTTTGTACGCTCAACGGTGAACCCAAGCCTGAAAGAAGCCTGAACGATCCAAGCCTGTCGAACAGTAGCGGCAACGCTCTACCGATCATCGCCATCGAATTCCTGGGGTCCGGCGTGCTGGACACCCTGGTCCTGCCTTACACGATCTACCGCCAGAACAAAGACGGCAGCATCGAGATCTACCGCTAGGCCCACTTGCCGCTTGCCGCTAACAGCTTCCCACTGCTTTTACGCTATAATCCCGCCCTTTAGCTGTTTCCCGCCCGCGCGGGAGGCACACTTTTTTCAGGCGCGACCCGCCTGCATGCAGACTAAAAGAGGCTAGACCCCTGTGGCATTGACGATTCTTGGCCTGTCCGGCGCCCTTAGCCATGATCCTTCCGCAGCCCTGTATATCGACGGCAAGCTGATCGCGGCCGCCGAAGAAGAGCGCTTCGTACGCGACAAACATGCAAAGAACCGCATGCCCTACGAATCGGCGAAGTTCTGCCTGGAACAGGCCGGCATCAAGCCTTCCGACGTTGACGTAGTGGCGATTCCGTTCGCCCCGATCAGCCTGTTCGGCGAGGCGCGCTGGCACTACGCCAAGCGTTACTGGTACGCCCCGGACCGCGCCCTCGACGCGATCCTGATGGGCAACCGCCGCTACAAGCGCTACCGCAACAAGATCGTGTGGTGCCTGGAGCAGCTGGGCTTCGATCCGAAGAAGATCAAGATCGAGCCGGTCGAGCACCACCTGGCTCACGCCTCCAGTGCCTACCACTGCTCGGGCTTTCAGGAAAAAACCGCGATTCTTGGCATCGACGGCAAGGGTGAGTACGCCACCACGTTCTTCGGCTACGGCGAGAACGGCAAGATCCACAAAATCAAAGAATTCTACGACCCGGATTCCCTAGGCGGCCTGTACGGCGCGATCACCGAGTTTCTCGGTTTCGAGATGCTCGACGGCGAATTCAAGGTCATGGGCATGGCGCCTTATGGCGATGCCAGCAAATATGATTTCTCGCGTTTGGCTTCCTTTGAAAACGGCGAGCTGGTGATCAACACCGACTACGCCAACGTCATCGGCCTGCGCCGCTACAAAGAGAAGGGCAAGGGCTTCTACTTCTCGCCGAAACTGATCGAGTGGCTGGGGCCCAAGCGCGAAGGCGACATCGCCGACGAGCCGTACATCCACTACGCCGCCAGCATGCAGGCGCTGTTCGAGAAGCTGGCCCTGCAGATGATCGACCATTACCTGGGCGACATCCTCAAGGATACCGGCAAGCTGGCCTTCGCCGGCGGCTGCGCGCTGAACGTCAAACTGAACCAGAAAATCATCGCCCGTGATGACGTGAAAGAGCTGTTCGTGCAGCCTGCGTCCGGCGATGCCGGCACCGCCGTCGGTGCGGCCGCCTATGTATCCCACGCTCGTGGTGTGCCGGTGGAGAAGATGGAACACGTCTACCTCGGCCCGTCCTACAGCAACGAAGATGTGATTGCCGCGTGCGCCAAGCACGAGAGCAAGCCGAACTGGCGCAAGATCGAAAACATGCCCCAGCGCATCGCCAAGATCATGGTCGACGGCAACCCGGTGGCCTGGTTCCAGGGCCGCATGGAGTTTGGCCCGCGTGCGCTGGGCGGTCGTTCGATCATCGGTTGCCCGAGCGCCACCGGCGTGGCCGACCGCATCAACCACCAGATCAAATTCCGCGAGCGTTGGAGGCCTTTCTGCCCGTCGATGCTCGACACCGTGGCCCCGCAAATGATCAAGGTCGATCACCCGGCGCCGTTCATGACCTTCACCTTCGAAGTGGCTGAAGAGTGGAAGACCCGCGTGCCGGAAGTGGTCCATGAAGATGGCACCTCCCGCGCCCAGGTGCTCAAGCGCGAATACAACCCGCGCTATTACGACATGATGAAAGAGCTGGAAGTACTGACCGGCAACGGCGTGTCCCTGAACACCTCGCTCAACCGCCGTGGCGAAGCGATGATCTGCTCGCCGACCGACGCGCTGAACATGTTCTTCGGCTCCGACCTGCAATACCTGATCATGGAAGACATCCTCGTGGTCAAGGACGGTGTGGATCCTTATGACGCTGTGGTCTAAATGCTGAATCGCCTCCAGGCATGGCGTGAACGTGGCGGCTGGCAGCCTGTAGAGGCCGAGGTTTACGCTCAAGCCTGGCAGCGCTTCGGTGGCAGCGTCGCGACCCATCCGCAGGTCGTGGAGCGCTTGGCCGACCTGGCGCGAATTCCGGTGCGTTACCTGGGCTGGCAGCAGGGCGGCGAACTCAAGGGCGCGATAGCCACTTGGGGACGCGACCTCGCCCTGTCCAAAGACGTGCTCAAGCGCAGCGGCAAGAAAGGCCTGTTCGATCTGGGCAATGCCGAGATCATTCTGCCGATTGCCGTTGATGCGCAGCTGCCGGTGCGCCATCGCGGGCGCTATCTGTCGGCCCTGAATCAAGGGCGTGTCAGTACGCTCAAGCCTCAGGTTGAGCAATTGGCCATGGCACGCACCCCTGAAGACTTGTCGAAAAAGTTTCGCTATAACCAGCGCCGCGAATTGCGCCTGCTGGAGGAGGCGGGCGGTGTGGTGCGTGCGGTCAGCGAGTTTTCCAGCACCGAGTTGGCGGCGATTTATTGCGATCTGTTCCAGCGTCGTTGGGGTTTCCCGGCGACCGGGGCGGAGCGTTTGGCTGACGTGCTGGCGCTGCTCGAAGAGTTTCTGATCGGGTCGGTGCTGTTTCTCAACGATGCCCCGATCGCGGTGCAGTTGGTGTATCGCGTCGAGTCGCCCGAGTGGATCAGCGTCGAGTACGTCAATGGTGGGGTTGACCCCGAAACCCGCGCGTTCAGCCCTGGGAGCGTATTGAGCTTCCTCAACACCCAAAGCGCCTGGGAACAGGCTCGTGCAGTGGATAAGCCGCTGCGTTTTTCGTTCGGCCGCGCCGACCGTGAGTACAAAGAGCGCTGGTGCAACCCGGTGCCGGTGTTCAGCCTATGAGCCGCAAACAGCAACTGCTCAAACGTCATCGGCGCAATAAGCGCATGGTGCTGTTGATTGGCGCGCTGGCGTTGATCGTGTGCGGCGTGCTGGTGGCTTGGTGGCTGCCGCTGATCCTGGCGGTGCTGCTGTGGGTGGCGCATGAAGCCTGGTTTGCCGACCATCTTTTCTATTCGCCCAAGGACGACTACCAATACCGCTTCGCCCCCGACAGCCAGCAGCTGGCGTTAAGCCTGGAGGGCGGACGCCTGGTGCTTCAGGAGACCGTGGAACTGGTCGGTGACGAAACGCTGATCGTCCAGGTACAACTCAAAAGCAACTGGCTGGGCCGCTTTCTGGACCCTGCAGTTGAGCTGTCAGCAAGCGAGCAGCCTGATCGTCAAGCGTTCGAACGCGGTGTGGCTGGCACACGCTACCTCAATCTCACTGGCTCGGCGCAGGCGTTGCTCGGCGGTGAGTTGCGCTTGCGCGGCTGCCATTGTCGGGTGATCGGTCGGCCGGTGCTGTGGGTGTTCCGCCAGCCGGACGCTGCAGGCCAGCGGGTGATGGTGATCGCGCCCCATGCCGACGACGCGGAACTGGCGGCGTTTGGTTTGTATGGCCAGGCGCATGAAAGCTGGATCGTGACCTTGACGGCGGGGGAGATCGAGGCCGAGCACTATCAGCAAATGGGCTTGCCCAAGGCCGAAGCGGCGCAGCTCAAAGGGCGTTTGCGCGCTTGGGACAGTATCGCGGTGCCACGTTGGGCCGGGGTGCCAGAAGCGCAGTGCGTTCAATTGGGGTACTTCTGCCTGCAATTGCCAGCCATGCGCGCTACGCCGGACCAGCCCCAGCCGTCCCGCGAAGCGCAGTTGGACGATACTCGTGTGTTCCGCCAGTTCAACAGCTTGGCACTGCCCAGCGATGTGGATGGCGCTCCGACCTGGAACAACCTGATTGCTGACCTGCGGGAGTTGCTGCTTAAAGCTCGCCCCGAGGTCATCGTCATGCCGACCCCAGTGCTTGACCCGCACCCGGACCACATCTGCGCACATGAAGCCGTCGTGCAAGCCTTGCACGGGCTGGCATGGCAACCGAGCACATTGCTTGGCTATGCCAACCACTTGCATGATAACGACCGCTGGCCCATGGGCGACGCCGGCGCCGGCGTAGCGTTGCCGCCGCAGTTCGACCATGCCCAGGTACTCAAGCCTTACTGCCGGTTACTGAGCCTGAGCCAGCAGCGGGACAAGGCCATGGCATTGGGCATGATGCATGACCTACAGCCGCGCGCACCGTTCAAGCGCCGGGTGCGTCGCCTGTTGCAGCAATGGCTGGCAGGGCGCGGTCCATCGCCTTACGGTGAGAACGAATTTTTCCGTAAGGCCGTACGTCGGCACGAGCTGCTTTGGGTCCTCAAGCAGGACTGAAATTGACCTTTTTCGTCGGACTGCTCACGTGCAGCAGGCCGATTGCCTCATGGAGTGATATGAAACCTCGTTTCAAGGTTTTGCAATTGCAGCCGGACTACAACGTCAAGATCCATGACTTCGCCGATCTCGGTGAGCAGATCGTCAAGTCGTTGCCGGTTGAGCGTTTCGAGGTCACCTCGGCCTTTCTCAGTGGGCGGCCGCAACCGGGCCAGCCGCTGAGCGTGGCTGATCACTCCAAGTATTTCGAGTTTCCGGACAAGGCCCTCAAGGGCATACGTCTGGGCGCGATGTGGCAAATCTACAAATATTGCCGAGAGCAGAAGTTCGACGTGGTCATCTGTAACCGCTTCAAGTCGGTGAACATGATGCTGTCGCTCAACCGATGGTTGAAAATTCCGCTGTGCATCGGCATCTCCCACGGGTTTGGCGAGTATGAACGGGCGTATCGCCGGCGCCAGACGCGTCGGCTGGTGAGTCCGGCCTGGCGTTTTGTCGGGGTGTCGGCGGCGGTCAGGGATTATCTGGTAGGGCTTAATTGCGGCTTTACTCACCAGAACACCACCTTCGTCACCAATGCGATCGACATCCCCCAGGCCGAAGCCTTGCAGCTGCCTCGCGTGCAGGCGCGCGAGGCCCTCGGGCTACCCCAGGATGCGCGCATCATCGGCGCGCTGGGGCGCCTGGTGCCGATCAAAGGGCATACGCATCTGCTGCAGGCTTTCGCTCGTCTCAAGGACAAATACCCTAACGCCCAGGTCGGCATCATCGGCTCTGGCCGTGCCGAGGGCGACCTGCGCGCAGATATCGAGCGCCTCGGCCTCACAGGGCGGGCGCACTTGCTGGGTTTTCGCGAGGATGGTCTGCAATACGTGCGTGCGTTCGATATCTGGACCATGCCTTCATTGATGGAGGGGCTTGGTCTTGCCTTGTTGGAAGGCATGAGCGGGCGCTTGCCGGTCATTGCGTCCAATGGCCCGGCCATGCTGCCGTTGGTGCAAGGGGCGGGCGGTTTGTCCCATGAGCCTGGCAATGTCGAGCAACTGACGGCCGCCCTGGACACTTACCTGGCAATGAGCGACGAACAACTGCGTGCCAAGGGCGAACAGGTATTCCGTTACTTGGAACAAAACCACGCCCTGGCCGAATTCCAACAGAAATACCTGAACCTGATCGACACCGGCTTAAAGGAAGTAGGAAGAGCATGACTCAGCAGCAACCCCTGGTCTCGGTGATTATCGCGTCCTACAACCATGGCCGTTATATCGAAGAGAGCATCCTCAGCGTGCTCGGCCAGACATACCCCAATATCGAGCTGTTGGTGGTGGATGACGGTTCCAAGGACGACAGCGTTGAGCGCATCCGTCGCCTGCAGGCCGAGCACGGTTTTGATTTCCAGGTGCAGCAGAACCAGGGGCTGACCGCCACCCTCAATGGCGCCATCGCGCGTGCCAAGGGCAGCCTGATTGCCCCGTTCGGCTCCGACGACATCATGCTGCCGGAGCGCATCTCGATTCAGGTCGCGTACATGCAGGACAAGCCGAAAGTGGGGATCTGCGCCGGCAACATCGAGCTGATCGATGGCGACGGTAATCTGCATCCGGAGAAAAAACAGCGTCGCGATGTGCCGTTTCGCAGCCTGGATTTCGACGACATGTTCATGGATCGCAAACCGTTCCCGCCGGCGCCGACCATGCTGATCCGCCGCGAAGCGCTGGAGGAAGTCGGTGGCTTCGACCCGCTGATCCCGTTGGAGGACTTGCTGATCCAACTGAAGATCACCGCTGCGGGCTACACCATTGATGCCCTTGATGTGGTAATGGCGCGCTATCGGCAACACGCCAGCAACACTTACAAGAATCACCGCTACATGATCCAGAACATCCTCAAGACATACGCCAAGTTCAGTGAGCACCCTGCGTACGACGCGGTGCGTTACAACTTTCTGAACTCGATGTTCCTGAAGACGGCCAACCGTGATCGCGCGTTGGCGCGGGAGATTCTGAAGCAGATCCCTTTGAAGTTCTGGGGGCGCAAGACCTGGCGCGGTCTGGTTCGGTTGTACCTAACGCCGCTCAAAGGCTAAGCGTCGAAGAAGGCGACTATCGGCAACGATAGTCGCCTTTTTTTCAGGCGGCTGGACTCGCCAATTTCAATACATGGGCACGGATTGTTGCGGTGGCGGCCTGCCCCGCAACGGATGCGTAACCCTTGGCCAGTTGCTCAAAGTGTGTCTCGAACAGCCAGGCGCGGTCCTGCGGATAGCGTTGCATGTGCCGCAGGTTGCGTTGTCGCAAGGCGTTGCGCAGCGGCGAAGGGAATATGCGCAGGTCAGCAATGTCGATTAGGCCGAACTCCCCATCATCCATCAGCAACACGTTGCCCTGATGCAATGAACGGAAATACACGCCGCGTTCATGCAGTTGAGCCATGAACTGGCCGAAGCGTTCTATCAGGGATTCGCGCAGGCTGCTGTCCAGACTTTGAAGCGCCTGGCGCAGAGTCAAACCGGACAGTGGTGAGTAAATGACGGCGCTGCTGCCATCGCTCAGACCATACACGCCAAGAATCTGCGGTGTGGGTATGCCCATGGCGCGCAATTGTTCCGCGTTGCTGGCAAAACGCTCGGAGTAGGGGTTGAAACTGCCCGAGGTGTACCAGCGGCGTGGGCGGAAAACCTTGAGGAAACGCCCATCAGCCAAGCGCAGGACTTTCGGGCCGAGGCCGTCTGCTTCGATGACGTGAGCATCGCTGCACAGTTGCTCGAAGGTTTCGGTTTTCAGGGATTGCACCGGCATGCTCAGTACGCTGCGCCGCCGCTGGGCAACGCTCAAGCCCGCGATGATTGCCAGTGGGATCCAGAGCAGGAACCAGTGCTCCTTGGGGCGGGACAGAATCCCCCCGCCTTCGGTCAGGCCGGCACCAATGCCGTACATCAACAGGGACGAAGCCAGAATAAACAGCGGTTGCGCCCGTTGCTTGAAGCCTTTGAAAAGGCCCCAGGCGAGCATGAAAATCCATGGGATAAAGCCGATGATGCCTACGTAATACAGCACGCCCAAGGCAAAACTGTGGGGTTCGCGCAGCTCGTTGCCATCGGCCAGAGTCAGGTATAGCTCTGAATCGTAGCTGTGGCCGATCCAAGGGTGATCGGCAATGCGTTGCAGGGACATGCTCCACAGCTCAAAGCGGAACGAGCTGCCACGGCTGGTGATCAGCTCCGGATAGATCAGCAACAGACCTGCAGCGCCCACCACCAAGCCCGCAATCAGCAGGGCCGAACGGCGATTGCGGCTGACAAAGGTTATCCACAGGATGGTCAGAGTCAGGGCCACCAGGGGCGTGCGCGAACCGGTTGCAAGGACCGCCGCGGTCATGATCGCCATGGCCGGTACGCTGAACCACAGGACGTGCAAGCGCTGGGTGGTTACGCAGACATACAACCAATAGACGCAGAAGAAACCGAATACATGGGAACTGAGCAGCGGGTTATCCAGGGCGCCGCGGCCGCCGATCATACGCATGCCCGGCTCGAAGCCCTTGATGAATGCCACCAGATTGAACAGGCACACCACCAGTGCGATCACCGCCGCACTGAAGAAAATCGGCTTGAACAGTTCATTGCGGTAATGCAGCAACAGCCCGCAGCCGGCGAACAGCATGAAGGTATGCAGGGGGCGTTTGAACAGGTCGGTGTCAGGGTGTTGCTCCGGGCTCCATAACAGGCTGGTCAACGCCCACGCACAAAACACCAGAAAGGCGATCACCAGCGGCTCGCGCAATAATTCCTTGATTTCCCTGGGGCGCAGGCACAGCAACAGCAAGGTCGGCGCGCTGAAAAGGCCGTAGTAGAACTTGTGCAGCACATTGCGATTGGTCACGAAGAACAGCGAACTCAAAAGCAGCAATAAGCCTATGGGCAGAATCCATAGGACCAGGAAGTCGAAAACGCGATTTGCGCCATAGCTGAGGCGTTTGGAGTGCATACAAAAAGCCATTCCAGAAAGAGAAAGCCGACCATCTTAAAGTAGTGGCTATATAATGTCGCCGGTTGAGGCCGGCTAAGCGTTGGGTCATGCCGGGTGCAAGTACAACAGAGAAGCTGTGCTAAAGTCAGCCTCCTTTTTTAAAACGCCGCGTGATATGACCGACTCCAGTCCGAGCGCAAGCCCTTCGAGCTTGAAAATATATTTCCGCCTGCTCAGCTATGTGAAGCCCTACGCGGGCTTGTTCGCGTTGAGTATCGTCGGATTTCTGATTTTCGCGTCGACTCAGCCGATGCTGGGTTACATCCTCAAATATTTTGTCGATGGCCTTTCCAACCCGGAAGCCGTGCTGTTCCCCAGCGTTCCGTTCCTGCGTGACCTGCAGTTGCTGCAGGCTGTGCCGCTGCTGATCATCCTGATCGCGGCCTGGCAGGGCCTGGGGTCTTTTCTGGGTAACTATCTGTTGGCCAAGGTCTCTCTGGGGCTGGTTCACGACTTGCGGGTGCAGCTGTTCAACAACCTGTTGACGCTGCCCAACCGCTACTTCGACAACCACAACTCCGGGCACCTGATCTCTCGCATCACCTTCAACGTGACCATGGTCACCGGTGCGGCGACAGACGCGATCAAGGTGGTGATCCGCGAAGGCATGACGGTGATCTTCCTGTTCGCCTCCCTGCTGTTCATGAACTGGCGCCTGACGTTGGTGATGATCGCCATCCTGCCGTTGATCGCGGTGATGGTCAGCACGGCCAGCAAAAAATTCCGCAAGCAGAGCAAGAAGATCCAAGTCGCCATGGGCGATGTGACCCATGTGGCTTCTGAGACTATCCAGGGTTACCGCGTCGTGCGCAGCTTCGGCGGCGAGGTCTACGAGGAGAAGCGTTTCCTCAAGGCCAGCCAGAGCAACACCGACAAGCAACTGCGCATGACCCGTACCGGGGCCATCTATACACCGGCGCTGCAACTGGTGATCTACACCGCCATGGCCGTGTTGATGTTCCTGGTGCTGTACCTGCGTGGCGATGCGTCGGCGGGCGACATGGTGGCTTACATCACCTTGGCCGGTCTGTTGCCCAAGCCGATCCGCCAACTGTCGGAAGTCAGCTCGACCATCCAGAAAGGCGTGGCCGGTGCCGAGAGCATTTTCGAACAGCTCGACGAAACACCGGAAGTCGACCGCGGTACTGTCGAGCGTGACAAGGTCAGCGGCCGCCTGGAAGTGCGTCAGCTGAACTTCACTTACCCAGGCACCGATCGCCATGTGCTCAAGGACATCAGCTTTACCGCCGAGCCTGGGCAGATGGTTGCCCTGGTGGGACGTTCCGGCAGCGGCAAATCGACGCTGGCCAGCCTGATCCCGCGTTTCTATCACCATGAAAGCGGTGAAATCCTGCTCGACGGCGTAGAGATCGAAGATTACAAGCTGCTCAACCTGCGCAAGCACATCGCCCAGGTGACTCAGCACGTAACCCTGTTCAGCGACACCGTCACCAACAACATCGCCTACGGCGATTTGGCCGGCGCGCCACGGGCCGATGTTGAAGCGGCGGCGGCGGATGCCTATGCCAAGGACTTCATCGATCAGTTGCCCAAAGGCTTCGATACCCAGGTGGGTGAAAACGGTGTGCTGCTGTCCGGCGGCCAGCGCCAGCGTCTGGCAATTGCCCGTGCCTTGTTGAAGAACGCGCCATTGCTGATTCTGGATGAGGCCACATCGGCCCTCGACACCGAATCGGAGCGGCATATCCAGGGCGCGCTGGACAAAGTCATGCAGGGCCGCACCACCCTGGTGATCGCCCATCGTCTGTCCACCATCGAGAAGGCCGACTTGATTCTGGTGATGGACGACGGTCGGATCGTCGAGCGCGGCACCCATGCCGAGTTGCTGGCCCAGAACGGCTATTACGCCCGTCTGCATGCCATGGGCCTGGATGCGCCGGTCTCGGCGGATATCACTTAAGCCCGCCTGCGCTACGGCTGACGATGGCGGGGGAGTGCGCTCCCTCGCCATACCATCTTCTGTCACACCCCCCACAAGCCTGCTGTAACCCTGTGCTAATATCGCGCCCCTGTTCATTTTGTATGTGGGTTGCTCCATGAAGTTGTCCATGCCGCGATTCGATCAAGCCCCTGTCTTGGTGGTCGGCGATGTCATGCTCGACCGTTACTGGCATGGTGGTACCTCACGGATTTCCCCTGAGGCACCGGTACCGGTAGTCAAGGTCGAGCAAATCGAAGACCGTCCAGGTGGCGCTGCCAACGTTGCCCTTAATATTGCCGCCCTCGGCGCTCCGGCCTCGCTGGTTGGTGTGACCGGCGACGATGAAGCCGCCGACAGCCTGGCCAACAGCCTGCGCGGTGCCGGCGTGCGTGCGCTGTTCCAGCGCATCGCCCATCAGCCGACCATCGTCAAGCTGCGGGTCATGAGCCGTCACCAGCAGTTGCTGCGAATCGATTTCGAAGAGCCCTTCGCCACCGACGCCCTGGCCCTCAGCGGTCAGGTCGACGAACTGCTCGAAGGCATCAAGGTGCTGGTGCTGTCCGACTACGGCAAAGGCGCGTTGAAGAACCACCAAATGCTGATCCAGGCCGCCAAAGCCAAGGGCATCCCCGTATTGGCCGATCCCAAGGGCAAGGACTTCTCGATTTATCGAGGTGCCAGCCTGATCACGCCGAATCTCAGCGAGTTCGAAGCTATCGTCGGCGGTTGTGCCGATGAGCACGACTTGGTGAGCAAGGGCGCCACGCTGATGGCCGACCTTGATCTGGGCGCCTTGCTGGTCACCCGTGGCGAGCACGGCATGACCCTGCTGCGCCCGGGCCACCCGGCGATGCATCTGCCGGCGCGTGCCCGTGAAGTGTTCGATGTCACCGGCGCCGGCGACACAGTGATCTCCACCCTGGCCGCCTCCATCGCCGCTGGCGAAGAACTGCCCCACGCGGTGGCCCTGGCCAATCTGGCGGCGGGCATCGTGGTTGGCAAGTTGGGCACCGCGGCCATCAGTGCTCCGGAATTGCGTCGCGCGATCCAGCGTTCCGAAGGCTCGGAGCGCGGTGTGCTGAGCATCGAGCAATTGCTGCTGGCGATTGACGACGCCCGTGCCCACAACGAAAGCATTGTGTTCACCAACGGCTGCTTCGACATCCTCCACGCCGGTCATGTGACGTACCTGGAGCAGGCCCGCGCCCAAGGCGATCGTCTGATCGTCGCGGTCAATGACGATGCGTCGGTCAGCCGTCTGAAGGGCCCCGGCCGTCCGATCAATAGCGTCGACCGGCGCATGGCGGTTCTGGCCGGTTTGGGCGCAGTGGACTGGGTGATCAGCTTCCCTGAAGCGACCCCTGAAAATCTGTTGGCCCAGGTCAAACCCGATGTGCTGGTCAAGGGCGGTGACTACTCCGTCGATCAGGTGGTCGGCGCCGATATCGTCAGCGCCTACGGCGGTACGGTTAAAGTGCTGGGCCTGGTGGAGAACAGCTCGACCACGGCAATCGTCGAGAAGATCCGCAACAATGAATAAGGCTGAACCGTTGGTTTTGATCACCGGGGGCGCGGGCTTTATCGGCTCGCATCTGGTCGATGCACTGCTTGCCAAAGGCTATGCCGTGCGGGTGCTGGATAATCTGTCCACCGGCAAACGCAGCAACCTGCCCCTGGACAATCCGCGCGTGGAGCTGCTCGAAGGCGATGTGGCCGACGCCGAACTGGTTGGTCAGGCTGCCTTCGGCGCGACGGCGGTCGTGCACCTGGCCGCCGTGGCCTCGGTGCAGGCGTCGGTGGACGACCCGGTCAGCACGCACCAGAGCAATTTCGTCGGCACCTTGAATGTGTGCGAAGCCATGCGCAAGGCCGGGGTCAAACGCGTGGTGTTTGCGTCCAGCGCGGCGGTGTATGGCAACAATGGCGAAGGGGCCTCGATCGACGAAGAGACCACCAAGGCGCCGCTGACGCCCTACGCGTCCGACAAGTTGGCCGGCGAATACTACTTTGATTTCTACCGTCGCCAGCATGGTCTGGAGCCGGTGATGTTCCGTTTCTTCAATATCTTCGGGCCGCGTCAGGACCCGTCCTCGCCGTACTCCGGCGTAATCAGCATCTTCTGCGAACGTGCCCAGCAGGGTCTGCCCATCAGCGTGTTCGGCGATGGTGAGCAGACTCGCGATTTCATGTACGTGGAAGACCTGGTGGACGTATTGGTGCAGGCCATCGAAGCGCCGGATGCGCCGCTGGGTGCGATCAATGTGGGCTGGAACCGCACTACCACCCTCAAGCAGGTCTTGCAGGCATTGGAAGAAGCGGTGGGCTCGTTGCCCGCCGTGACTTACGGGCCAGCGCGTTCGGGAGATATCCGACATTCGCGGGCGAACAATCAGCGGCTGCTGGCCAGCTTCACCCTGCCTGAACCCACGCCGTTGAAGGTCGGTTTGCAGCGCCTGCTTAACGGCTGAATCCTGAGGCCAGTACGCTAATTGCTTGATTAGCGGCTGGCCTTTTTCCTCGGCACAATCTTGCCCAGCATCTGCCGCGCCCTGCCAGTCAGGCGTTTGAGTTTCGACTCTTTCTCCGGCTGCGCCAGCCCTTGCTGGCGCAGCCAATCCTTCCAGCGAATCCGCTCTTCTCGCACCACCCAGCCGTCCTGCTGGGCGAAGCTCTCCGCCAGGAACAGGCCCCGTGTGCTGGCGGGGTGCAGTTGGTCTTTCTTGACTGTGTACAGCTCGGCCAAGGGCTGGCCGTCCTTGAGCGGCATCAGATACAGGTCAGGGCGTTGTCGGTTAAGGCGCGCCACCAGCTGGTCGCCTTCCAGGCGTTCATCCACATGGAACAGGCTCAGGGACTTTGCCTCCTTGGGCACTTCAAGGCGCAGGTCGTAAATCAATTGCAGCGAAGCGGTGGGCAGGTGCACATAAGCCCGTGGGCGTTCGATCAACTGGGTGGTGGCGCAGCGGACCGGGCGCGCGGCGCCGGACAGCGGGCTGAGGCGAAACGGCAGCGCCTCGCGGTAATGCAGGGCGGCGGAGTAGGGCGCCGGCAGCCAGGTATCGTTGAAGCGCCCGCCGAGCCAGCCTTCGGGGGTTTCCAGTAGGCACTCTTCGGCGATTTCCTGGATGGCGGTGTGCAGCGGCAGGTTCAATTCGTGAGCCGGGACGTAGCCGGAAATCAGCTTGAGCACCACGTCGCCCCGGTCCTGGCGGCGCTGGCGCACCAGCACCCAATAGTCGCGGTTCTGCCAGTGCAAGGTCAGACGCACCGAGACCCCAAGGTTGGCCAGCTCCACCGCGAAGCGCTCGGCGTCCGGCACATCCACCGGTTTGCGCCGTTGCAGGGTCTGGGCGAAGTTGAGCGGCATGCCGACGCTCTGGTAACTCAGGCCTTCGGGGGTGGCTTCAACGTGCAGCGGCAGTGTCTTGAAGTTGCTGGGGTTTTTTCTTATGAGCGTGCGCGGCATGTCGGCTCCTTCTTGCGACGGGGTCGGCCGCGTGGGCGGCATCAGCGTTGACGAATGACCTGGGCAGCGGTCGCCACGTTATGGGCCAGGTGCAGCGGGTTAATGGTCCCGACAATAGCACTGGCGACGCCCGTTTGCGCAAACAACAACGTGAAACTGGCGCGTATTGGATCCATTCCGGGTTCCAGGCAGACATGGCCGCTGGCCAAGGCTTTTTTGACCAGGATGCCTTTGCCGTGGGCCGCTGCATAATCAATGACGGCTTTCTCGGCCTGTTCGTTCAGATTGTAGGTGACCATCGCGCAGTCGCCTTGCTCCAGGGCCTTCAAGCCACCTTCGACGGTTTTGCCGGAGAAACCGAAACCGCGAATCTTGCCCTCTTGCTTGAGCTGCGCCAGGGTCTGGTACACCTCGCAGTCGTTGAGGATGTGCAAGTCGTTGCCGTCGGAATGCACCAGCACCAGGTCGATAAAATCCGTTTCAAGTCGTTTCAAGCTGCGTTCTATCGACAGGCGCGTATGCGCTGCACTGAAATCGTGACGGGAGACACCCGCTTCGAACTCTTCACCCACCTTGCTGACGATCACCCAGTCCTGGCGCTGACCACGCAACAGCGGCCCCAGGCGTTCTTCACTCATGCCATAGGCCGGCGCGGTGTCGATCAGGTTGATCCCCAGCTCGCGAGCCTGGCGCAACAGCATGCGCGCCTCGTCATCCCCTGGAATCTGAAAGCCGTTGGGGTATTTCACCCCTTGATCGCGCCCCAGTTTTACGGTGCCCAGGCCCAGCGGCGAAACAAGCAGGCCGGTGTTGCCCAGCGGGCGATGCAGGTCGTGCAGGGTCGGCAGGCTCATGGCAACAGGGTCTCCCAGACGGGTACGCCGAGGGCGGGTTTGGGCAATTCCGGCAGCGGTTGCGTGGGGCCTGGCTGGATGCCGTCGCGTTCCAGGCTGTGCAGCACGCGGTCGGCGAAATCCGGCGCCAGGGCCAATTTGGTCGGCCAGCCCACCAGCAGGCGGCCCTGTTCGGCGAGGAAGGCATTGTCGGGACGGCTCAGGCCCGACTGCAGCGGTTCGGCACGGTCGACTCGCAGTGTGGCCCAGCGGGTCTGGTGCATGTCGATCCAGGGCAGTAAATGCGCCAGCTCTTTCTGTGCGGTGGCGATTTGTGCTTCCGGCGTGCGCGCCACGCCGTCGGCCTCGGCGATGTCGCCGCCCATGTACCACACCCATTCGCCATTGGCGGCCGGGTGCGTGGTGATGGTCAGGCGCGGCTTCGTGCCGCCGCCCAGGCAATGGGCATACAGCGGCTTCAGGCCGGGGCCCTTGGCGAGGATCATATGCAGTGGCCGCGTCTGCATGGCCGGCTGGCTCAAGCCCAGGGCGCTGAGCAAGTCGGCAGTGCCGGCGCCCGCGCTCAATACGATGCGTTGGGCGCGAATCTCGCGGCCGTCCACCTTCAGGCCCACCAAGGTGCCGCCGTCGTGCAGCGGTTCGATGTGCTGCCCGGCGAGCAGGCTGTCACCGCCCAGTTGTGCCAGGCGCTCGATCACGCTCGGCACGTCCACCACCAGTTCGGCCAGGCGATAGACCTTGCCTTTGAAGCGCTTGTCTTGCAGAGCCGGCGGCAAATCGTCGCCTTTGACCTGATCCACACGGCCACGCACAGCCTTGCTGGCGAAGAAGCTGGTGAGATTGCCGGCGAGGGTGCCGGGGGACCACAGGTAGTGCGCCTGGGACAGTACGCGCACCCCGGACAGGTCCAGCTCGCCGCTGCCGGCCAGGGCCTCGCGCCAGCGGCGCGGCATGTCGGCGATGGCTTCGGAGGCGCCGGTGAGGGCGCCGTGCAGGGCGTATTTGGCGCCGCCGTGAATGATCCCCTGGGACTTCACACTTTGTCCGCCGCCGAGGGTGGCGCTTTCCACCAGCACCGTGGAAAACCCCTGGCGGCGCAGGCGCGCGTTGAGCCAGAGGCCGGCAACCCCGGCGCCGACTATCAGAACGTCGGTGGAAATAGGCATGCGCGCGGGACCTCTGCGTTGGAAATGGGCGCCTAGTATAGCGCGCTGCGCTGCCTCATCAGTGCGACACGTTGGCCGCGACTCAATGCCCAGCCGTTTTCGAGAACAGCTGAATCACCACCACCCCCAGCACAATCAGGCCCATGCCCAGCATCGCCGGCAGGTCGAGCTTCTGCCCGTAGATAAACAGCGCCGCCACGCTGACCATCACGATCCCCATCCCGGCCCACACGGCATAGGCCACGCCCACCGGCACCGTGCGCACCACCAGGGTCAGCATCCAGAACGCCACGCCGTAGCCGACGATCACCAACAGCAGTGGGATCGGCGTGCTCCAGCCCTTAATGGCTTTCATGGATACCGTGGCGATCACTTCCGAGCAGATGGCGATGGCCAGGTAGCAGTAGGCGGCATTCATAGGTCAATCCTCGGCGTAGGGCGGGTCAATAGGCCGGCATTTTAGCGGCTGCTTAGATGGGGTAAAGTCATTACCTATCAGTGTGAGAGATAGGTTGCTCCATGAGCATTCAATGGAATCTGGAACAAATGCGCTTATTTGTGAACGTTGCCGAGCAGCGTTCTTTTTCGGCGGTGGCGCGGGGGCAGCGCAAGGCGCAGTCGGCGGTCAGCAGTGGGATTGCAATGCTGGAGGCTGACCTGGGCGTGAGCTTGTTCGAGCGCAGCAGCGGCCGCCAGCCGCGGCTGACCGAAGCCGGCGCGGTGTTGCTCGAAGAGGCCCGGGAAGTGTTGCGCCAGTGCGAACGCCTTAACGGTCGTGCCTTGTCATTGATGCGCGGCGAAGAAGCCTGCCTGCGCCTGGCTCAGGACGAGGCCATGCTGTACCAGCCAGTGCTCGACAGCTTGGACGCCTTGGCCGGGCAATTTCCCAATCTGGAAGTGCAGCTTTCCAGTGCAGCCCAGGGCGATGTCGCACGCAAACTGGTGGAGCGCAAGGCTGACCTGGGCATGCTGTTCTATCACGATCAAATTCCCGAAGCGCTGGAGCGCCGCGTGGTGGGCAGTGTGGAAATGGTCACGGTCTGCGGGCGCCACCACCCGCTGGCGGCGCAGAATCGCGTGGATTGTCAGGGCCTGGCGCAATACCGTCAGTTGCTGATGTCGACCCAGACCAGTGTCTACCCCGGCAGTGAAGCCGCCAGCCCGCAGGTCTGGCGGGCCGACAGCTTCTACGTGCTGGCCGAATGGCTGATCCGTGGCCTGGGTTGGGCCTGGCTGCCCAGGCATGTGGTGCAATACCCCGCGTATCAGAACCTGATGGTCGAACTCGATAGTGAATGGACCCCGCCGGCGCTGGTGGTGGAGCTGGTCTGGCGGCGCGATGAACCCCTGGGGCCCGCCGCGAGATTTCTCGCTGAACGTTTTGCCGAGTGCCTGCGGGCGATCGACTGAAAAAGCCGATAAACTCCGCCGCCATGAATAGAACTCTCTACACCTGCCTGTTTTACCTGGCGCTGCCCTTGGTGGCTTTACGTCTGTGGCTGCGCGCGCGCAAGGCGCCAGCCTATGCCCAGCGCGTGGGCGAGCGGTTTTCCTACGGTTTGCCGGCGATGCAGCCGGGCGGGATCTGGGTGCACGCCGTCTCGGTGGGCGAAAGCATCGCGGCCGCGCCCATGGTGCGCGGGTTGCTGGCGCGTTATCCGGACTTGCCGATCACGCTCACCTGCATGACGCCCACCGGCTCCGAGCGTATCCAGGCCCTGTTCGCCAATGAGCCGCGCATCCAGCACTGCTATTTGCCCTATGACGTGCCGTGCGCGGCCAAGCGTTTTCTGGATCGCGTGCAGCCGAAACTGGCGGTGATCATGGAAACCGAGCTGTGGCCCAACCATATTCACGCCTGCGCCCAACGCGGCATTCCGGTGGCGCTGGCCAATGCGCGGCTGTCGGCGCGTTCGGCCAAGGGCTATGGGCGCTTCGCCAAGTTGACCGCACCGATGTTGTCCGAGATGAGCCTGCTTGCCGTGCAGACGCAGGCCGAGGCTCAGCGTTTCCTGAACCTGGGCGCACGCCCCGAGACCGTGGAAGTGACGGGTTCGATCAAGTTCGACCTGACCATCGACCCGCAGTTGCCGGCCCGCGCCGCCGCGCTGCGTGCGCAATGGGGCGCCACTGAGCGGCCGGTGTGGATCGCCGCCAGCACCCACGCCGGCGAAGATGAAGTGGTACTTGCCGCCCATCGTCAACTGCTCGACAGCTACCCCAATGCGTTGTTGATCCTGGTGCCGCGCCATCAGGAACGCTTCGGGCCGATGTTCGATCTATGCCAGCAGCAAGGCTTCGCCACGGTTCGGCGCTCCAGCGGCGAGCCCGTCACGGCGCAGACATCGGTGCTGCTGGGCGACACCATGGGGGAGTTGCTGTTTCTGTACGCCCTGGCCGACAGCGCTTTCGTCGGCGGTAGCCTGGTGGCGACCGGTGGGCACAACCCATTGGAGCCGGCAGCGTTGGCGCTGCCGGTGATCATGGGGCCGCATGTATTCAACTTCCTCGAAATCACCACGATGATGCGCGAAGCCGGTGCGTTGCGCGAAGTGGATGACGCCGAAGGGTTGGCCGAAGCCGTGCGACAGTTGTTCGAGCTGCCCCAGGATGCCCGCAAGATGGCGCAGGCGGGGCTCAAGGTGATGCAGGCCAACCAGGGCGCGCTTGAGCGCTTGCTCAATGGTCTGGGCCGATTGATCGCGATTTAAAGGGCGAAAGGGGATTGCCCTTGATGACGATCTGTCAGGCCAAATAGTGTTGGCTGTCTTGCGCTATCGGGGGCAAGTCGAATCGTCGCACCGCCCCTCCCGCATGATCAAGCCCCTCACACATGATTTAGCAGCGTGATTAATTATTCGGGCGGGCCTTGAGCTGTTCGGCGGCGGCCTTGGCCAGGTCCGGCGGCAGGAAGTCGCGGTCCGGGTTGTAGTCAGCCTTGAGGTAGCGCGCCAGGTCCTGCAGATCCCCAGGGTTCAAGGTGCCCGCGGCCTGCTTCAAACGCAGGTTGTCGAGGATGTAGTCGTAGCGGCTGTTGTTGTAGTTGCGTACCGAGGCATAGAGCTGGCGCTGGGCGTCGAGCACGTCGACGATATTGCGCGTACCCACCTGATAGCCGATTTCCGTGGCTTCCACCGCGCTCTGGTTGGAGATGATCGACTGGCGGCGCGCCTGTACCTGTTCCACATCGGTGTTCACCGCGCGGTGCAGGTTGCGTGTGTTTTCCACCACCTGGCGGCGCAAGCCTTCGCGTTGCTGTTCGGTCTGGCCCAGGCGCGAGTACGACTCGCGGACCTGCGAGCTGGTCAGGCCGCCGCTGTAGATCGGGATATTCAGGCGCAGGCCGATGGTGCGTTGTTCCACGTCGCCGCGATAGGGCGTGCCGAAGGCATTCGGGTTGCTGAACCCCAGCGCATCGTTATCGCCTTTTTCGTATTGCGCCACTGCGTCCAAGGTTGGCGCGTGACCGGCCTTGCGCTGCTTGAGGACTTCCTCGGCGGCGGTGACGGCATAGTTGCTGGCCAGCAGGTTGAGGTTCTGGCGCCCAGCGGTTTCGACCCAGGCCTTGGCGTCGTTAGGCAGCGGCGGCAACACCGGCAGCGTGTGGACAATGCCCTGGATCGAGTTGTACTGACGGTTGGTCAGGGTGATCAGTGCTTCAAACGCATCTTCTACCTGACGCTGCGCCAGAATCCGGTTGGCCCGCGCGGTGTCGTAGCTGGCTTGGGATTGCAGCACGTCGGTCTTGTCCGACAGGCCCACGTCGAAGCGCTCGTTGGACTGATCAAGTTGGCGTTTGAAAGCGTTCTCTTCGGCCTTGGTCGAGGCCAGGTTGTCCTGGGCGCGCAGCACGGCGAAGTAGTTCTCGGCGCTCTGCAGAATCAGGTTCTGTTCGGTGGCCGACAGTTGCAGCGCTGCCTGTTCATTGGTGGCTTCAGCCGCCTGCAACTGGAACCAACGGTCGGCGCGGAACAGCGGCTGGCTGAGGGTCGCGCGCCAGGAGTGGGCATCGCGGTTGGCGGTGGCGGCCGGTGTGTCGATCTGGGTGCGTACATTGTTGATGTCGGCGCCGCCTGAGAGGTTCGGCAGCAGGCCGGCGCGGGCCTGAGGCACCACTTCTTTTTGCGCGCCGTATTGCGCGCGGGCGGCGGCCAGGTCGGCGTTGTTATCCACTGCTTCCTGATAGACGCTGACCAGGTCGGTTCTGGCGGATAAGGGCGCTTCAGCTGCCCAGACCATTCCGTTGGTCGCACAAGACACGGCAATAGCCAGTGAGAGTTTGCGCAGCATGAGGCGATCCCTGAATAAATATTACGGTGATAATTCGACGGCCAAGGCTACGGCGACTGTTTCAGAGCGTCAAGCCTTGGGCAGTAGCCGAGTGTAGTGGCGCCGACCCGACGCAACAATCCTGCAATCATGCCATTCATCACGCTGAAAGCAGCACCATTGGCAATTTGCCCATTCCATGGTCTAGACTGGCCGCGTTCTTGTCGGGGTGCCTTGTTGGAAGGCTGAGATCGGTAAATACCGGATCCCGTTGAACCTGATCAGGTTAGCGCCTGCGTAGGGAACAAGATTTCTCGTCACCCGGCGAGTCCTCTTGTGCTTCGTCCGGGATGTTGTTCGTTTACCGAGCAGCCCTCGTGCGCCAAGCACAGCACTGGTTCCAGTGCGTCCGTCCGTCACAGGTTCGCTCCGACAAACATCCACCGCCTGGATAAGTTGGAGAGCCCGTGATGACTACAAAACTAAAAAATACCGTGCATTTGAGTGAATCGGCCAAGGTCGACTCTGGCTCCGTGCAGCCGTTTACCCGCTCGCAAAAAATCTACGTGCAGGGCACTCGCCCGGATATCCGCGTCCCCATGCGCGAAATCAGCCTGGACGTGACCCCCACCGATTTCGGCGGTGAAATCAACGCCCCTGTCACCGTGTACGACACCTCGGGCCCCTACACCGACCCCAATGTGATCATCGATGTGCGCAAAGGCTTGGCCGATGTGCGTTCGCCGTGGATCGAATCCCGTGGCGACACCGAACGGCTGGCCGGCCTGACCTCGCATTTCGGCCAGCAGCGCCTGAGCGATGCCGAGCTGACCGCCCTGCGTTTTGCCCATGTGAAGAACCCGCGCCGCGCCAAGGCCGGTGCCAACGTCACCCAGATGCACTACGCGCGCAAAGGCATCATCACCGCCGAGATGGAATACGTCGCCATCCGCGAGAACATGAAGCTCGAAGAAGCCCGGGCCAGTGGCTTGCTCGACCAGCAGCACGCCGGCCACAGCTTCGGCGCCAGCGTGCCGAAGATCATCACTCCGGAATTCGTGCGCGAAGAAATTGCCCGTGGCCGCGCAATCATCCCGGCCAACATCAACCACACCGAACTGGAGCCGATGATCATCGGCCGTAACTTCCTAGTGAAGATCAACGGCAATATCGGCAACAGCGCCCTGGGTTCGTCCATCGAAGAAGAAGTGGCGAAACTCACTTGGGGCATCCGCTGGGGCTCGGACACGGTGATGGACTTGTCCACCGGCAAACACATCCATGAAACCCGCGAGTGGATCATCCGCAACTCGCCGGTGCCGATCGGTACCGTGCCGATCTACCAGGCCCTGGAAAAAGTCGGCGGCGCCGCCGAAGACCTGACCTGGGAGCTGTTCCGCGACACCCTGATCGAACAGGCCGAGCAGGGTGTCGACTACTTCACCATCCACGCCGGCGTGCTGCTGCGCTACGTGCCGCTGACCGCCAAGCGCGTCACCGGCATTGTGTCCCGTGGCGGTTCGATCATGGCCAAGTGGTGCCTGGCGCACCATAAAGAGAACTTCACCTACACGCATTTCGACGAAATCTGCGAAATCATGAAGGCCTATGACGTCAGCTTCTCCCTGGGCGACGGCCTGCGCCCCGGTTCGATTGCCGACGCCAACGACGCCGCGCAGTTCGGCGAGTTGGAAACCCTCGGCGAACTGACCAAGACCGCCTGGAAGCACGACGTGCAAACCATGATCGAAGGTCCCGGCCATGTGCCGATGCAACTGATCAAGGAGAACATGGACAAGCAGCTCGAATGCTGCGACGAAGCGCCGTTCTACACCCTCGGCCCGCTGACCACCGACATTGCGCCTGGCTACGACCACATCACCTCCGGCATCGGTGCGGCGATGATCGGCTGGTTCGGTTGCGCCATGCTCTGCTACGTGACGCCGAAGGAGCACCTGGGCCTGCCGAACAAGGATGACGTAAAGACCGGCATCATCACCTACAAGATTGCCGCCCACGCGGCCGACCTGGCCAAGGGGCACCCGGGCGCGCAGATCCGCGATAACGCCTTGAGCAAGGCGCGCTTCGAGTTCCGCTGGGAAGACCAGTTCAACCTCGGCCTGGACCCGGACACCGCGCGCTCCTACCACGACGAAACCCTGCCCAAGGACTCGGCCAAAGTCGCGCATTTCTGCTCGATGTGCGGGCCGAAGTTCTGCTCGATGAAAATCACCCAGGAAGTGCGTGAGTACGCGGCCAACCAGCGCATTGACGCGGTGGATGTGGACGTGGCCAAGGGCCTGGCGGAGCAGGCGGAGCGGTTCAAGCAGGAAGGCAGTCAGTTGTACAAGAAGGTCTGATCCAGAGACGGCGGTGCCTGTACCGCCGTTATAGGGGGGGAAACCCCCCCCCCCCCCCCAATTTGTGTGGGGGGGGGGCCCCCCAAAAAAAAACCCCCCAAAAAAAAAAAACACAAAAAAAAACCCCT